>JASFGZ010000172.1:0-8650 GCA_050123495.1 Desulfobacterales bacterium | reverse complement strand
GTCAGGCAAATACTATTTTTGTTTAATTGGTTAACCGCCATCGTTAAATTGGTTTTATTGGTTCCATTGGTTTGATTGGTCAATTTAGTTGAATAAGTTGATTAGGTTGATTCGTTGATTAATTGAACCAATCGAACAAATCAGACCAATTGAACTAATGAAACCGGCCTTCAGGCCTTTATGCTTGAACCCTGCCTGTGGGGTTTCGCACGGAGCGCGAAGCCCCAAACCTCTGAACCCAGAACCCTTACTTGGCCATCAGCGTGAGATCCCACATGGGCAAAAAGATCGCCAGAGCGAAAAAGCCGACCACCGCCGCCAGCCCGACCGTCAGTATCGGACCGATCGCCTCAGATAGTTTTTTCATGGAGTATTCAACTTCGGTATCATAATGTTCGGCCACATCTCGCAGCATGTTTTCAAGGTTGCCTGACTCTTCACCAATGGCCACCATATTGATCAGCATGGGTGTAAAATATTTCGCCTGCCCCAGGGGACCGGCAATGCCGCGGCCTTCCGCCAGGCTGTCCTTAATGCTTTCCAGCTCTTTACCAATCGCGGCATTGCCGATCGTGCCGGATAAGATATCCATCGAATCCAACACATCCACGCCGCTGGATTGCAAAATGGAAAAGATGCTGGCAAAGCGCGATACCGCACTTTTCGCAAACAGGGGACCGATCAGCGGCACCCGCATCAGAATGGTGTCCCGGGCCAATTTGCCCTGGTCGGTTTTCAAGTAGTAAAAAAGAAACAAAGCAGCCACCGCCGTTCCGCCCAACAAGAGATACCAATAGTTCGATAAAAACGTATAAATGAGCAGGCAGATTTGGGTCGGCAGAGGCAGGGTCAGGCCGGCATTATTGAAAATATTAACGAACTTGGGGATCACCTGGGTAATTAAGACCAAAAATGCAGTGAATAGAAATATCACGACGATGAGGGGATACGTCATGGCGGATTTAATATCGGATTTAACCTGGTGCTCATGCTCTATAATGTAAATCAGGCGATCAAGCACTTCCGGCAATGCGCCACTGGCTTCACCGGCCTGGATCATACTGCAGTATAAAGGCGAAAATACTTTCGGGTGTTTGGTAAACGCATCATACAAACTGGCGCCTTCTTTTATATCCTGATACATCTTGCCGAGAATGCTTCGCAGTTTGGGGTTTTCGGTCTGCTCTTCCAGGATTTCCAGCATGTTCAGCATGGAGACCCCGGCATTGATCATAGTTTTAAACTGTTTGGTAAAAAGAATCAGCTCGGGTGCCTTTACCGGCGTGAGTTGTTCCCGAATTTTAGCCATCTGCAGTCCGCTTAAACCGGGCTGTTCCGCTTTCACTCTGGTGGGAATGTAACCCCGTGAAGCCAGCAGGCTGTTGGCACTTTCCAGGGACTCAGCTTCAATTTCACCGGAGGTTGTGGCTCCGGTTTCGGTAATGGCCTGGTACGAAAATTTTGGCATAATTTCCTCTTTATTTTTAATCAGTTAACAATTACATGCAATCGGTCTAAAACTTAAAATTATAGGCTACAGCTAAATAGCTCATAGCTCATAGCTTATAGGGAGTGAATCTGGGAAGACAAAAAGCCTGGAAATTCGTAAGCTATCAAGTCTTCAAACATTCCGGCTTCCCAGCCTTCAAGCCTTCTTGCTATGAGCCATGAGCTATCAGCTATGAGCTAATATCGGTTTGCGGTTTTCTAACCCATACGCTTTTTTTGAACCTATGACCCCCAGAAACCCGACCCCTATTGAATTAGAGTAACACCGCCGAAGCCGCCTCTTCGAGGGTGGTGATGCCTTTTATGGCTTTTTCAGCCGCATTTTCTCTTAAAGACGTAAATTCTCCGGACTTTAAAGCAGTCTGGTGGATTTCATGGGAGGATCGTCTCTGTAAGATGAGATCCTGGATCTTTTCATCGATGATGAGCACCTCATATACGCCGGTGCGGCCTTTGTAGCCGGTATGCATGCAGTTAAAACAGCCTTTGCCCTGTACGAAATTGGCGCCGTCCGGGTTGCTAATTCCCCAGGCTTTCAATGCTTCCTTTGAAGGATTATGGTTTGCCATGCAATTCGGGCAAACTTTTCGAACCAGCCGTTGCGCAAAGGAGACCGTCATTGTCGAAGATACGAGGAATGGTTCAATTCCCATGTCAATAAATCGAGTAATGGCGCCGGCCGCATCATTGGTATGCAGGGTGCTGAACACCATATGACCGGTCAGTGCCGCCTGAACGGCAAGGGTTGCCGTTTCAAAGTCACGAATCTCACCGACCATGATGACATCCGGATCCTGGCGCAGGATGGAGCGCATTCCGCTGGCAAAGGTCATCCCTGCTTTGCGGTTTAATTGAACCTGGCGGATCTTCTCGATGCGATACTCCACAGGGTCCTCCACCGTTATAATGTGGACGTCCGGCTGATTGATCTTTTTTAAAATAGAGTACAGACTGGTGCTCTTACCGCTCCCGGTCGGACCGGTGCTAAGTACCAGGCCGTGAGGCTTGACGACCATTTTTTCTATCTTTTTACGATCCCTGTCGGACATCCCCAACCGTTCCAGAGAATAGATGCTGTTACTGGTATCCAGCAGGCGCAGCACCATGTTTTCTCCATGAATGGACGGGATGGTGGCTGCCCGGATGTTGATATCCTTGTTTTTCATTTTAACGGTAAATCTTCCATCCTGAGGAATCCGGGAAACTGCGATATCCATATTGGCCAGGATTTTCAAACGGGAGATGATCGGCAAAAACATATGCTTAGGCGGAGCCGGGACTTCATGCAGTTTGCCGTCCAATCTAAAGCGCACCTGAACGTAGTTTTTTTCGGGACTGATATGAATGTCGCTGGCCCCTTCGCGAACGCCCTGGGAGAGAATCGAGTTCACCAACCGAACCACCGGTGCTTCTTCGGCCATACCTTGCAGCGAGCTGACCTCAACATCATCGAGGGTGGTGGTTTTCTCGGTACTTTTGTCGATTTCCATCTCTTCCATGTCTTCGAGAACACCGCCGATGCCGGCGAAGGTGCCGTAAATGGTAGTCAACAGCTGATTGAGATGTTGTTCGGTGCAAATAACGGCTTCAACTTCACAATTGGTGTACACTTCGATAGTGTCCAACGCATTAATGTCTAGGGGGTCGGTCATGGCAACCGTCAACAAAAGTCCGCTCTGTTTCAGCGGCGCAGCCTGGTTTTTATGGGCAATCTCGGGCGGCAGCAGCTGGGCCAACCCTACGTCCACCGTAAATCGGTCCGGTCTGTATTTTTCCAATTTGAGCTGACTGGAGACCAGGTCCACAATCTGGGACTCACTGACGATGCCTTCTCTAACCAAAAACTGGCCCAGCTTAAGATTGCTCTTTTTTTGATAGGGGAGTGCTTTTTCGAGCTGCTCTTGCGTCAGCAACCCACCTTCAACAAGGATCTCACCTAATTTTTTGCGTGCTTTCAATTTTTATCTCTCTGTTGTTTGATATTATTGGCAATTCACTTAGAAGTGGTTTCAAAACCCCATCTAAGATCCAATGGCTGCGTTGCAAGCCTCCGATAAATGCTCACATACCCGTGTATGCTGCGCTTTATCGATCGGCCTGCGCCTTGCCCTTGAACCTGATCTGAGGCTTTGAAGCCACTTCTAATAAAACGACGGCGCATTGTCGATGCGAATCTTGACCTCGGATTTGGATATTATCTTGCGCCCTGAAAATGGGTTTGCAAAGAAAACCGTGTTTTCATCCCACAGTGTTGAGACCGTCCCCTTCGGTGACAGATCCGGCGGCATATTCCTTAAGTATTGATCCGCCGACGCTTTATCGTAAAAATACTCTTTTAGAATAACTGCAAACCGGGTGCCGGATTGGCTGGTCCAGTAAGGGATCAGTCTTACCGGTGGGGCATGGTCTGGATAGGTCCGCAGATAATCATAGGCCGTTTCAAGGGTGTCGCCTTCTGTCATGAGAATCCACCAGACCTTCTCTTTTCTGGGTGCCACCGTTGCCGGGATGGCCGGTAAATGAACGGTCTGCCCTATTTCCACCCTGTCCGGGTCGTCAATATCGGGATTCGCCAAAATTAAAAGGCGAAAATATTTTGAAGTATAGAGGCCATAGACTCTCTGGATGACGCGCGATAATGTCTCATTGTGTTTTAATTTTATGTCACCCAGTATCCGGGCATACGCTTCCTGGGACTGCGGCTCATTGTACAGAACCGGGTTTGAATCTTTGGCCACCACCGGCATTTCCTCAATCGATGCGACTTGCGTTTTGGCTTCAGCGGCGATCTCATCGGAAACCGTTTCCGGAAGATCGGCCGGGGTTAATTCGGTTTCAACCGCGACAGGGACTTCAGCTTGCTGAACGCTTTCCATCGCCACCGGGGTATCAATTTGGCCGCTGGCTTCATGGTCAACATCAGGTTGGTTTGCACCACGGTATTCTGTTTGATGCAGCGCGCTTAATTTCGCGGTGATCTTCTCCGGCAATAAGGTTTTTAATTGATCCGGTATCTGGAAAGCCAGAAGAATAGTCGCGGCAAATACCGCGATTCCTGCGGTGGCAACGGCACCCTTCCAGCGAACCGGTTCTTTGGGGTAAATGCGTTTGATGCATGAACGGACCAGCCGATAGCCGACGATTGACCGATTTTGGACGATCATTGCCAAAACGCAATGATGGCACAAATTGATGATTTTACGAGGATAACCACCCGTCTTGCGATAGATGGTCAACAGGGCCGGGTAGCTGAAAAGGTCCATCTTTTTATTCGTATCTTTTGATTTTTCCAGCCGAAATTTGATCATCAACCGCGTGTCGCGAAAACTCAAGGGTTTCAAATAATGGTAAAGATTGATTCGATCCGCAAAATTGGCATATTTTTTAATCGTATTTTCGAATTCTGTTTGGGCAAAGATAATAATTTGCAGTAATTTGAATTCATTGGTTTCGTAGTTTAAAAATTCGCGTAGAATCTCAAGGCAGAAAACCGGGATTTTCTGCCCTTCATCAATGATTAACACCGTGGTTTTATTTTGATCGACACCGCGCTTGAACAGGTACTGCTTGATTTGCTCTTTGATTTGCCACTCGTTGCTGCCAAGCTTCATTTTGGGGCCCATAATCATTTTGCCCACGGTGGTTAAGAATTCGTTCGCGTCAAGAAAATACGGATCCAAGATCAGATGGGTCGTGATCTCATCTCGCCTGGCAAAGCGGCGAATCAACTGGCGGCAGAGGGTGGTTTTACCTGTGCCCACTTCACCGATGATGACATTCAAGCCCCGGCGCAGGAGAAGCGAAAGCTCCAGTTTTTGCAGACACTCTAGATGCTCCCGGGAATGAAAGAAAAACTCAGGATCGGGCGAATTCGAAAACGGTTCCTGTTTGAAATTTAAAATGCTGAAATAATCCATTTCAGTCTACCCATGTGGTGTCGGCTCTACTGCGGCGATTACCATTTCAGATACATTTTTGTAAAAGGTGAAAGAAATACCTTCAGGATTTCACAGGCTAGATAACAGAAGACAGATGTCAGAGGACAGATGAATCAAGTGTCAGGCAGAAATTTTTGCTCAGTCCTCAGTCCTCAGCACTCAGCACTCATCACTTGTCTCCAGAACTGGATATCAGAATGGCGAAGCTTTTTGCCCATAGCTTAAATTACGGTATGCTCCAGAGTGAACCCAGAGTGCCAGGGCGGGCTTTTAGGCATTTTATATGGTCTTGCTCTCACCTCATTTTGCTTTGTGCTTTTTTACGACAATCCCCGGCATCAGTGCATGCGTCCATGCAAGGCCGCTATCCGTCCGCCGGCGGATCCAGAATATGCGGCGTAATAAAGATCAGCAAATCCTCGAGTTGATCAGCGCTGCTTTTTCTTTTAAACAGGTAACCCAGTCCGGGGATATCCTCAAGATACGGAACACCGGTATCGGAGCGAGCGGTGGTTTCCTTATTCAGGCCGCCGATGACGATGGTCTGTCCGTCCAGCTGAATGACATTCGTTTCAGCGTTTTTGGTAATAATTGTCGGGTTGCCGAGTACGAGGTTCGAAAAATCAGCTTCGTCTTTATGCACATTGATGTACATCTTAAGGGTTTTATCATCAATCACATGCGGGGTGACTCTCAAACTCAGCACCGCTTTTTTATATTCCACATTGACCTCCCCGTCTTCAACGGTCTGGAAGGGAATGTCCTGACCGCTTTCAATATAGGCCGTCTGATTGTCCAGGGTGGTAATCGACGGGGTTGACAAAATATTGAGTTTGCCCTTGTCCTGGAGCGCCGAAAGCTGTACGTCCAGCAGGATGTCTCCGATGTTCTGGTAAACAAGCCCCAGCGTAAAGGGTTCAAAGCCGCTCAGTGCCCTGGCCGGTAAATCAACCACCGTTCCGGAGGCAGGGTCGACAGCCGTTCCGACGCCTCCTCCCAGAGCACCGCTATCTCTGCCGGTGCCGAATCCGGTATGCGCATTGTCTTTTACGCGAGCGACGCCGCCCCACTGGATGCCGAGCTCACGGGCCACGTCTTTATTGGCCTCAACGATATAGGCTTCGATCAACACCTGGGGAGTTGGTTTATCCAGTTGTTCGATAACGGAAATAATGTTTGTCATATCGGTCCGGATGGCCTGGATGATCAGCGAGTTGGTGTGCTCATCGACCAGAATGGATCCAATCGGTTTGTCGTTTTTGTCGACGGTAAGAAATTTTTCCAGATTTTCTTTCAGCTTGCTGGCGGTTGAAAACTTAACCGGCACGATCCGGGTCAGAGGTGGTTCGGTTAGTTTCATCTCCCGCTGGCGGGCCTGGCGTTTGAGGTCTTCCTCCATGTCATCGGCCGTCATAATACGGATAATATCACCCTCCCAGGCATAACTGAGGCCTTGCGTACGCAGAATACCGATAAACACTTGGTCCCAGGGGGCCTGGGTAATGTTAATATTAATCTTGCCGGAAACCTGTTCGCTGACGATGATATTCTGATCCGACGCCCGGGCCAATGCACGTAATACGACCGAAACCTCGATGTTGGTCATCTTGAGGCTGATCGTGCGTGTTGGCAGCGGCTTTTGTTTTTTCTCCTCTATTTTTGCAGTTTTGGGCGGTGCTTTTGGTTTGATGATCCGCTGCTCTTCACCCAGGGGTTTCGGCTTTGCCGGGGATATCCCCTTGGATGTTTCGGCCTTGGTTTTCCATTTGTCGAAGAATGGATCCTGTTTCTCCTTTTTGGGGGCAGCACAACCGCCTACCAGCAAAACTGAGATAACAACCGCCGTAATGGTAGACCCAACTTTTTTTGAGAAGTCAATTTTATCCATCGATTTTCACCCTGTTTGTTATTCTTCTATTGGAAAAATAAACCTTTTTTTGCTGCGGCCTGTTGGAACAATTACAACCCGACTCGGCGTAATGCTGTGTAAGATATAGTCACCCTGCTCGAGACGGTCTCCGGCGGCATATTCAACACCATTAATAATGGCGAGCTTTTTGTCTCCCATCTGCATGAAGCCGGTATAGGAGACTTCCAGATCCGGGATCGTTACCCTGGTCACCGCTTTGGCCTTCTGAATTTCACTTTCCGGTCTGTCCTTTAACACCACACTGACCAGCGGGTCCTGCTTCCATTCGGCTTCTGCCAGCTGAATGATATATTTATCTTCTTCGGAAAGTCCGGCCTTCGAGGCCTCGGCAACTTTGGTGATAAAGGAATTTAAGGCCTCCAGCTGCTGTGTAGCGCTAACAGCGGCTATCTCCTGAGTTCCACCTTTGCTTTCAAAAAAGATGGTGTAAACTCCGTAGATTACCGTCAAAAGCATTAAACCGACAATTATTTTTTCTCGTGTTGTCATAATTAAGGTGTCAGGTTTCAGGTGTCAGGCCGCGGTTTCGGCGTTTTGCCTTCCACAAGTTGAGTTCGGTGTTGCATTTTCTATACGCTATGCAGTTCCAATCTGCAATCCGCAATCTAAAATCCAAAATCGGCATTATTCCTGCGCCAGCCAGATCTTCAAGCGAAGTTCTTTTGAAGTTTTTGTCGACTTTATATTAATTTCTTCGACATGTTCCAGTGACGGAATCGAACCCATATCGATCAGAAATTTGCGAATATTAAAGAAGTCGCCGCTAAGGCGAAGCCGCATCAACAGGTATCCGGTTTCCTGCGCCAGCGAGCTAACATCGGCCGTGATCTCCTCAAATTTTAAATTATGCCGCTCGGCAATGTCCTGAAATTCGGTGGAAATTGCACTCATATCGCCGTGAGTCAATTTGGATTTTTCGGGTGAGGGCAGCTCCGAAGGGCCTTCCATTTTCGCGCGTTGCAACAGACTGTGAAACACCGGTGCCAGGATTCGCTGTTCTTCAATGCGGACCTTTAATTTTTCGATCTCCCCGTCCAGCTCGGCAGCGGTTTTTTTGGACGGAAGAATGATCAACAAAAAGAAAGCCAAAATCCCCACTGCGCATATGACAAGAATGATGAAACTTTGAGCCAGTGGAGCTGATGATATTTTATCGGACATTTTTACCGCTTCTATGCTAAGTTTACTTTAGCTGTAAATCGCAATACTTCGTTATTGCCGGAAAATTCAAACGATTTTTTGTTAATTGTCGGTTGATCAAATAATGGTGAAT
>JASFGZ010000171.1:0-8670 GCA_050123495.1 Desulfobacterales bacterium | reverse complement strand
CAGCGGATCTTTTTCCTTAAAGTAACCCAGTTCGTTCAGCTTTATCTTCAACGCCTTGGCCAACCTTTTGTTGCGATCATTGGCCATGATCCCGGTGGCAAGCACCAGTAATTCGACTTCGTGCGTTTGCACCTCTCCGGTGTCCAGATTTTCGTAACGCAATGTTAAGTTTTGGGTTTGCGGGTCTTCAAAAACTTCATAGGGCCGGCCTCTGACATAACGCACACCGTTCTCATTGGCTTTGCGGTAAAACTCCCAAAAGCCTTTACCGTAGGCCTTTAAGTCATTATAGAAAATAGTGGTTTCCACCGCTGCATCGTGTTCCTTGGTGATAATCGTTTGTTTGGCGGAAACCATGCAGCATATTTTTGAGCAATACGGTGTGCCCTTGCCGTCTGCCAGTCCCCGACCGGCACATTGAATCCAGGCAATCTTTTTGGCATGGGTCTTGTCCGAGGGCCGGATAATTTCACCGGATGTCGGGCCGCCGGCATTCATCAGTCTCTCGAACTCGGTATTGGTAATCACATTTTCAAATTTATCGTAGCCCAGCAAATCACCCGCCGGAGGTGCATTTTTTATACCGGTCGACACAACAATGCTTTTTACTTCCAGGTCCAACTTTTTATTGGACTGCCAGAGCGTAATGGCTTTCTTGCCTTCTTTTTCACAGGCCTTGACACACAACGCAATCGGACATTCGCGGCACTGGCTGCAATCTACGGCGCAGTCACCGATACAGGCGCCATCTTTGCGCATCTCGCCGAACCGGCAACTGGGGTCCACTGTCACCACATTGGGAACTGCCTGGGGAAAGGCCATCGAAACCAGCTTGCGCATTCCACCGACCTTACCATCCAGCGGATCCGCAACACTCACCGGGCAAGCCTCAACACAGGCCCCGCATCCGGTGCATTTTTGCTCATCCACATATTTGGCCTTTTGCATCAGCTTGACCTTGAAAGTTCCGTTGACCTTTTTGACTTTGCGGACTTCGGTGTTGGTTAATATTTCAATATTTTCATGATTGTCGACTTCATACATCTGGGGTGCTTCAATACAGATAGAACAATCATTGGTGGGAAAGGTCTTGTCCAGCCTGGCCATCATACCGCCGATACTGGGGGTATCATCGATCAGATAGACCTTGGTTCCATATTTAGCAGCGTTCATGGCGCAATTTATGCCGGCAATGCCGCCGCCAATAACCAGAATTGAATCACTCATAATCTTGCCTCAAACCGATTCATAAAATTTATAGCTATATTGCAGCGTATCACTCTCAGTATAATGGGATTCACTAACACTTTTGATTGGAATATTGGAATAATGGGCACGGAGTGAAGCGTTAGCGCTATAATGGAATATTGGGTCGAAAGTCTGAAAAGAAAAAAGGGCTTCTCCTCTATTCAAAAACCCATTATTCCATTATTCCACCATTCCATCAATCCAAGTAGAGGGCATAGGCAAATTTGCTAGAAATGTTCTTTTTGATAGCTTAACTAGTGACTATATCTCTGTGATTATGATAGCCTTGGATTTACACACCGCTGTGCACGTCAAACATCCCATGCAGTTCTGAGGTCTGACGGGAATCGCCTTGTGCGGCATTTCGAATACATCCACCGGGCACATCTTTAAACACTCCTCACAGGAATCGCATTTGTCCGGATCCACATGTACCAGATAGACCTCGTAGTTTCTTAGTGTCTTTGGCATAATTTGTCTCTGTTGGTGTCGTATCGATTTAAGCTTTTCTTATCTAACTTCCAGGTACTTTTCCCTTTAGCCAACTAACAAATCCGAATATCAAATGACATAAATTCGAAACAATAATGCTTTCCGATTTGAAAGAATGGCCCTTTCAAGATTTAAAATATTTGAACATTCGTATTTTGAATTTGTTACGAATTTCTAATTTCGTGCTTCGGATTTTATCCTATTTGTATTTCTCTATGGCCTTCTTAAATCCGGGCATTGAATTTTGAATCACCTCATCGTCCACGCAAAAAGCGATGCGGAAATGGCCGGGCCCGTCAAAACCACTGCCGGGCACCACCAATACTTTTTGCGCCTTTAATGTATTTACAAATTCAACATCATCCGAGATCGGGGAACGCGGGAAAAGATAAAATGTTCCCGATGGTTTGATAAATTCATATCCAAAGCTGGCCAATCCCTCGCAAAGCATGTCCCTTTTGCGGGCATAGTCGGAAATTTCGACGCTCATACCCTGCATGCAGGCAACCACACGCTGCATCAGCGCCGGCGCATTGACAAATCCAAGAATTCTATTGGCCACCGCCATGCCGGAAATCAGTTCGTTTTTATAGGTGGCCGCCGGATTGACCGCGATAAATCCGATGCGCTCGCCTGGAATAGAAATGTCTTTGGAGTAAGATGTGCCGATAATGCTGTTCTTATAGCTGGTAAAGATGCTGGGAACTTCAACGCCGTCGTAAACGATTTTGCGATAGGGTTCATCTGATATCAAATAGATCGTGCGATTATATTCCTGGCCCTTTTTTTTCAACAGCTCACCGAGCGCCAGAAGATCTTTTTCAGGATAAACCTGGCCGGTCGGATTATTCGGTGAATTGATCAAGACCGCTTTTGTATTTGGGGTGATGGCCGCGGACATCGCATCCAGATCAAGCTGAAAATCGGGTTTGGTTGGGACCGTTTTCAAGAGACCGCCGTGATTGTCGGCATAGAATTTGTACTCGACAAAGCAGGGCGCGGGTGTCAGGACTTCATCACCGGTATCCAGAACCGTTTTTAAGGCAACATTCAGGGCGCCCGATGCCCCGCAGGTCATCATCACTTCCTTATCTGTGACCGGGGCCTTCTGTTCTTCGGCCAGATAATCGGCCACAGACCCGCATACCATCGGATAACCGGTATTGGGCATGTAGCAATGATCCCCAAGTCCGCAGGAATCCACCGTGTCTCTTAATATTTCGTTGAATTTTTCGGGCGGCGGCAAATTGGGGTTGCCCAGGCTGAAGTCATAAACGTTTTCGGCCCCGTACTCGGCCTTCAATTGAGCCCCCTCCTCAAACATTTTGCGGATAAAAGAGGCCCGCGAAATGATATCTTCAATTTTTTTCGATATTGTCATTTTTTAAAACCTCAAGTTTTGGGTTACGCGTTACGTGTTGCGCGCTATGTGTTGCGGGTTAGGAGTTTGAAATGGAAAGTTCCTTATTAAAAGGACGCGCAACGCGGAACCCGCAACTCGCAACAGCGTTTTAGCGCTCCTCGAATTCTTTCCACTTATAGTCTATCAATTCCAGCAGTACCCCATTGACCTTCTTCGGATGCACAAAGGCAAACTCACAGTCCCTGAACGGTCTGGCGCCACCGATAAAGGGATAATCTTTTTCTTTTAATTCGGCCATGGCCTCGCGGGTGTTGTCGACATTGAAGCTGATGAGCATGACCCCCTCGCCTCTTTTTTCGATAAATTTGGCGACATCGCCGTCCGGAGTGGTCGATTCCATCAGCTCAAACCCGACTTCGCCGACCCAGTATCTGGCGACCTTGATTTTTTCAGGTTCATCAATATATTCGTCGTCCGGCTTTGATTTGCCCAAGACCGGCTCCCAGACCTTTCGGGCCTCTTCAAGGTTTTTAACCGCGATACAGAGATGATCGACTTTGTTAACTTTCATTGATGCCTCCTTGGGTTTAAAATGTAACCTTTTCAAGCGGTATGGTGATTGCTTCATCCGGGCAGATACAGCCGCATTCATTGCAGTCTTCGCACAAAAATTCGGTTACCACCGGCCGGCCGTCCTGGACACGAATCGCCTGATCCGGACAGACCTCAACACACAGAGTCGAAGTGTAACCACCGCACATCGTGCATTTATCCATATCAATTTGAGCCGCCATAAGATATCCCTCCCAAAATTTGTTCGCTTCACTCACAAATGAAATAATGGAATTATGGAATGGTGGAATGATGGGTTCAGTGGATCTGGATCATATATATAAAAATTAGATTTAAATACCTTTCTTGCCCAATATTCCATTTTCCAACATTCCAGTAATTTATGAAGAAGTTATATTTATATAATTGAATTAAAACGGAAAATTTGTCATAGCTCCGTAGTTTTAGACCGGATCATTCCACTTTGGACAATTTCAGTACCGTTTCGCCCTCTCCGCGCGAAATGGCCTTTTGGAGTTCAATCTTCAAGGGAACATTCATGAAAAGACTGACATCTTCCAGGATGGCCTGGCACATCCGTTCCCGGCACAAGGCGACTTCTTCCATAGGCGCGCCGTATTCCTTGGCCCAGGTCGGCCATGGATCGCGGGTGCATTTGATAAAAAGTTCGCCGGGATTCTCGCCCTTTTCAACTGTGGCAAGGCCGCCCTCTGTGTTCCAGAGTCCGGCTAGGGATCTGGCCAGGATCATTAAAAAGCCTTCCTCGCCTTTCAACCAATTCATTCGCGGCAGGAAGCTTTTGCCAATATCTTTACCGAATACTTCCGCCGCCCTTAAAGCGACATCCAGAGGTTTCGTATCTTCACCGGCGAATTCAATGGCAACCTGTCGCCAACGGTAATAGGTTTTGCCGATTTCATTCTGGGTGCTGTGTAGCGTTCTCCACATTTTGCTTATTTCTTTTTCAGCATCGACTGGCATGGTTAACCTCCTTATTTTATAAGCGGATACCGATTCGGTAGCCGTCATGAACAGCACTGGACAAATTCCGCGGAATCAGCGCATCGCCGATGACGAAAAGTTCGATGCCCTCGGACTGAACCGCCTTTTTCAAACTCTCGTTGGGCCCTCTATCGCTGATCACCACCGTGTCACAGGGTATCGGCCAGCGAACCCCATCGTAGGTTTTGGCGATGATACCTTCATCGGTGACTTCTTCGATATCGCAATCATTATAAGCCATAATGCCGTTCTGGCGCATATAGATCATATAGCGCCATTTAAAGGAGGGATTGACATCGAAACCAGCGCTTTTTTCCTTGCCGACGATGGTCACTTTTTTGCCCTGTTTGGCCAGATAAAGCGCACAGCCGATTCCCGGCTTGCGATTTCCATAAATGACTACTGTTTCGCCGACCTGAGCCTTACCCTCCATAACATCCAGCAGATTTACGACTTTATCGCTATCGCCGTCAGGGCCCTGAATTTTTGAATAAACAGGGCCGGTGGCCAACACGACGGTATCGGGCAGTTCTTCTTCGATCAGCTCATCGGTAACCTCGGTGCCCAGATGGAAGGTGACCCCGGCCTTTTCGCACATGGTCTGCTGATATTCCACACAGGTCCAGAGCTCATCATCACCGTAGGGGGCATTTTTGGCCTCATTAAGGGTGCCGCCGATAACATCCCGTTTGTCATAAACATGCACGTCGTGGCCTCTGCGCGCTGCCGTATAGGCGCATTCAAGGCCCGCCGGACCGGCACCGACGATCATGACTTCTTTTTCCTCTTCGGCCGGTTTGGGATTGGCAAACTCTTCCTGCCATTCATGCGCACACACCGGATTGATATAACAGGTCATGGGTGCATCCCGGAACAACCTTGCCAGGCAGAGATTACAGGCCACACAATGCCGGATTTCTCCTTCTCTGCCTTCCGCCACCTTCTTGGGCATGTGCGGATCGGCGATCATCGATCGGCACATTTCCCATATATCCAGTTCACCGGCACCGATTTTCTCATTTGGAAGACCCGGCTTAAACAAGCGGTAGGCCATCTGGATGGGGATATTCACATGCGCTTTGGCCCGTTTGGCCAGATGAATCCAGTTACCCATGGGAATATCCCGGCTGATGACCGGATAAATAGATTCCTGCCACCCCAATGTACAGCTGATATAATCTGCCCCGGCTTCCTCGGCAATTTTATAGGTTTCCATGGATTCTTCCGGGGTATTGCCGCGCACGTCATCCAGCAGTTCTTCGGAGCACAATCGAATACCGACCGGGATATCCGGCCCGCAAACTTCTTTAACACCCTGGATGATTTCAACTGTCGCCTGCATTCTGCCGCGAATATCTCCGCCATACTCATCGGTGCGGCGGTTGGTATAACTGGATATGAAATTGGAAATCAGGTACCCCACAATTCCGGAAATCTCCACGATATCAAAGCCGGCTTCGACACCCCGTCCGGCAGCATCGATGTGCTGCTGAATCATTACCTTGATATCATCTTTGGTCATCTCCTGCACGGGCTTGAAAATCCTCAGGCGCTGGGGAACGGCTGAAGGCCCGTGGCAATAATCCACTTCGACGGCCCCCACGCGCCCGCAATCCATCAATTGATAACCGGCCACGGCTTTCTGTTCATGGATCGCATCGGCAATCCGTTTTAATCCGGGGATGAACTTATCATCCCAGGCAGCGGCCTGGCCGACATAGCCCTGGCCCTGACGTTTCTCATCCATGTAAACACCCTGCATAAAGCACAGGCCGCCGACAACGCCTATGGCTCTCTGGCGCATATACTCGACCCCGGCATCGGTGACGAACCCGTCATGGCCATTCAGGTTGTCTTCGGTCGCCGCATACTTGATCCGATTGGGTATCATGAGATTGCCAATTTGAATCGGCTTGAACAGGTGGGGGTATGTTTTGGCCCCCGGGTAATCCGAATAATCCCATTCAAATAGTATTTTGGCCATTTCACATCCTCCTTTTTATGTTTCAGTTCTAATGAACGGTTGAATTTGAGCGGTTTGCTTTGAACGCGCTAACGATCAGGTTGAAGGTATTGTCCAGATTATCAAACAAAGAATAGGACATGTCTTTTAACAGCCAGCGGGTAATAATGTGATCCATGGTTCCAACAAATATATCGCGTGCGATGCGAGAATCGAGATCCGATTTCATTTCGCCGGTTTTTAAGCCCTCTTCAAATATGTCGACCAGATAGGAATAGAGTTTTTTAACGTTGGCGTAAACTTCGGTGTTTAAGAAATTCGCGTTGGTTTTCAAAAATAGGTAAACGATCTTCGCATCTAACGGTGCCTGCTCAACCCGCCGCAGGTACCACCATAAGTATTTACGAAGTTTGTTTTCCGCTCCCTGAACCCCGAATAATTGTTCATCTAAATCCTTGAGCAACTCGGAGACCCAGAGATCCGGAATTGTCAGCAGCAGATCTTCTTTGCCCTGGAAATATTCGTACAGGGCCGCTTCCGATACTCCGGCCTGCTTTGAAATATCGACGATGGTTGTTTTCTGGTAACCCTGCTCGGCAAACAGTTTTTTTGCAGAGTTGATAATCCGGACGCGGGTATTTTCTTTTGAATTATTTCGCGCCATTTTTTCTCGGGTCTGTAAAGATTAATTTTTAATAAATTTATATAATTTTTAGGCAGTTATAACTTCATTTGAATGATTAAAGCAAGTTTTATGAATGGGACTAATATATATTCTTATAAAATGACTCTTATTATCAAAAATTGCTGAAAATCCGGGTAGAGAGGCAATAGAAAAGCATGGATTACAGGGTTACTTAATTTTTATTAGGTTTATAATATATTAAATTTTATATTAATATAGAAATTTTTAAATTAATAATTTAAAAAACCTAATATCATTAGGAATAAACCCTGTCAAGGAAAAAATGAGATCGCCTACCCTTCTAAACCGGGCATAAATGAGGACCCAATTGATGGATCCGGTCCCTGAGTTTGTTTTTTAAATGGGTTAATTCTGAACGTGGCTGGATAGTATCACCTCTGCAGATGCCTTTGGTCATGCCGAAACCAGGAAAGGCAGACATGGCTCGAATGATGGCCCAGTTGCCCAGTCCAAATTCTTCCATTAGAGCAAGGGCCGAGCCTTTGGAGCAGCTGTGGGTCAGGTACTCATATTCTTCAGCTCGACGTTGTACTCGATCAAGCATCTCTTTACGGCTGTCTTGCAAAGCTACCCAATCAAAACCTCTTGGGCCAAAACCGTTCTAGGGCAATTCCAAAAGCTCGGATGTACCCTTTTAAGGTGTGATATAAAACAGAAATCACAGATTTTCTGGACAAGCGATAGTTGGTTTTTGTTGGAACTATCTGCATATTTGACCCATAACGCGTAACTATGCCTTAAAGGGACGCTTGTAAGGATTTCAATCCGTTGTTCGGATATTTTCTGAATATGGTCAATTTCATTTTCATTTCAGATAATTTATTCTAATTTATAGGTATTTTCTGGATACGGAACAATTCTGCACCCGAACAGCAGGCATGTCTCAAGAACAATTTGACCAGTTGGATTGTCGCCCCAAACAAGCAATTTTTAAAAGCAGATTAAATCTTTAATTTCAGACTAGATCTAAAAGGGCTGGAAATTCAGCACAATCCGTTCGAAGTGTTCGCCAATTTTAGAATTCTGTGTTATAAAAGGAAAACCCCGAACGTAAATCTGGTAACAGGTTGATACCTGAATTTTGTCCCCCTTCGCGGGATGAAGCGTCTAATTTTATGACACCAAGGGGCTTTTCATGAAAATTAATGAGAATATGAAAGCCTCCGACTTGCCCTGTTGATTGCCGCTCCGCGGCCTCATAGGGGATTCAATCGGGCTCGTGCAAACTTCAAGTAACAACAGCCAAAGAGCGGTGTTGACCTGACACGCGCTTTTTCTTATAAGGATGGCCCATGGAATCCCTTATTGCCTGTCATGAATGTG
>JASFGZ010000170.1:0-8736 GCA_050123495.1 Desulfobacterales bacterium | reverse complement strand
CCCACTGCATTCTCCTGCTCTCGATAAAATCGAGGTGGTCACCCGGGGCCGGGTGCGCCGTGCAAAAATTTACTACCTGCGTAAACTTAGAGGAAAAGCAGCCAGGATAAAAGAACGCCGAATAACCTAAGTACGGAAGTCAGAGGTCAGAATACAGAATACAGAAATCAGAAGTCAGAAGTCAGATGACAGATGATAGCCATTAGAAAGCAGAACGCAGATGTCTATTTTTTCGGTCCCCTAACGCCTGACCTTTTTTCTCTGTTCTCTGACCTCTGACATCTGACATCTGGAATCTAAAGATGGATTTGTGGTTTTTCGAAAAAAAAGCCACTGCAAAAGGTTACCAAGAAATTGCAGGCATTGACGAGGCCGGCCGGGGTCCCCTGGCCGGCCCTGTTGTTTCTGCGGCCGTAATTCTGCCAAAAAACTTTGCGGTCGCCGATGTTGTCGATTCAAAAAAGCTGACGATAAAAAAACGAATCCGGCTTTATGAAAAAATTTACACCCATGCTGTGTCTGTGGGTGTCGGCATCGTGGACTCGGTTGAAATAGACCGCATCAATATCCTACAAGCCTCGTTACTGGCCATGTCCATGGCGGCCGAAAATTTAAGCCCTCAACCCGAATGTCTTTTGATTGACGGTCCGTTTTCCATTTCATCTGATCTGCCCCAGAAACCGATTGCCAAAGGAGATGCTTTAAGTGTCTCGATCGCGGCGGCATCCATCGTGGCAAAGGTCACCCGTGACCGGTTGATGGAAGAATACCACAAGTACTATCCGCAATTCGGCTTTTCTCAGCACAAGGGCTATCCGACCCGGGCGCATAAAGCGGCCATCCGTAAATTTGGATATTGCCCGATTCACAGAAAAACCTTCAGGGGTGTAAAAGAATATCTTTAAAAACGTCAGTGGTCCGGGGCCCGTTGTCTGTCGTTGAAAGGGTTGAAATACCATATTGGATATAACGCCGGGGGCCATGGGCTAAAAGTTTTTCTTTTCTCAAATTTATTTTTGGCTTATAGCTTTCATTAGCTTTATCAACGGCCAACCGACAGGGGACAACAAATAATTATTATGCTAAATCGGCGACAAAAATTCGGGGAAAAGGGTGAGGCAATTGCTGTTGTTCAATTGAAAAAAGAGGGTTATAAAATTATCGAAACCAATTACCGTACCAAACTGGGTGAAATCGATATTATTGCAAAAGATAAGGATACCATTGTTTTCGTTGAGGTTAAAGCGCGACGCTCGGTTCACTTCGGAAGCCCGAAGTGGGCCGTAACACAGCAAAAGCAAAGAAAAATATCAATCGTGGCCCTTTATTATTTAAAATCCACCAATCAAAGCACCGCTAAAGCCAGATTTGACGTGGTCACCGTAGCCTTAAACCAGGACAAACCGCGGATTGAAATCATTAAAAATGCTTTTGAACTTGCGTATACCTGACCCGGATAAACCGGAACCAAACAGGCTATCACTGGATTGAGCACTGAAAACTGCTCCTGTTAAAGCGGAGCTGGAATGCTGGAATATTGGGTTATAAATTCGGAATAGGTCTATTTTTAATTGAAATTCAGATGCATTCCGATTAAACCAACCCATTCATCCACTATTCCATCATTCCATTATTCCAATACGATGAACCGGCTTGGTAGTAAGTATTGAACTTTTTTTGCCACAAAGTGCACAAAAATTACAACTAAGGTATCAATAAGGAGCTACAGATATTGGGCAGGAATATAAGAAAGGGCGGCCTGTATGTGGTCGCCACCCCCATTGGCAATCGAGAAGACATTACGGTGAGAGCACTCAATACGCTGCGGGAAGTCGATCTCATTGCCGCCGAAGATACGCGCAAGACCGGCAACTTTCTCTTACATCATAAGATTAAAAATCGTCTGATTTCCTATCATGAGCACAACGAAAATAAGCGAACGCCCCAAATAATCAGCAAACTTTTGGACGGATCATCAATAGCGTTGGTGTCCAATGCCGGCACGCCATCCGTATCCGATCCCGGTTACCGTTTAATTGAAGCCGCGATTGAAAATAATGTAAAAGTGATTCCCATACCCGGCGTATCGGCAGCTACGACTGCTATGAGCGTTTCCGGAATGCCCACCGATTCATTTGTGTTTATTGGGTTTCCTCCCAAAAAAAAGGGAAAACGCCTTAACTTTCTCTCTGAACTTGCGGTTGGATCGCGCCCGCTGATTTTCTATGAATCGCCCAAACGCGTTTTAACTCTTTTGAAAGAAATAATTTCCTGTATGGGCGATCGACCGGCCGTGCTGGCCAGGGAAATGACAAAGCTGCATGAAGAATTTCTAAGGGGAGCTGTGTCGGAAATTTTAGCGACCCTGAAGAAGCGGGCGAAAGTTAAAGGGGAGTGTACACTCCTAGTTGCCGGTCGGAAAGAAAAAGAAGAGATCGATTCCGAAATTGTTGAAGGCGAAATTAAAGCTGCGTTGGAAAAACAGCAAAGTGGGCTCTCCGCAATTACGAGAACTATTGCCAAAAAATATGGCTTTCCAAAAAACAAAGTCTATGATCTTGCGCTAAAAGTTAAAAATCAGATGTCAGAAATCAGATGACAGAGGTCAGAGGACAGGAGTCAGAAATTAACGAGACGTGGTATTCATGGAACCAATCCGCAACCCAAAATCCAAAATCCAAAATCAAACCCTTTATCCTGTAATCTTAGCGGTACCGGGTACTGTCAAAGACCTAAAGCCAAAAGAACGCGTCAAATTTCTCAGCCGGCATGCCCGACAGGCGCTTGAGATGTCTGCTGAAAAAAGCCGCATTCGCCTCGGCGAGCTGACACAGGATGCGCGCAATGCCCCCCTGCCCTTCAATGGAACCTTCTGGTCAATAACACACAAAACCGAATATGTCGGTGGCGTGGTAGCTCCATCGCCAATCGGTATCGACATTGAAAAGATTTATTCACGCGCTAAATCTCTGTTCCCTAAAACCGCAACTGAAGCCGAATGGGCGTTAGCCGATAGATCTTCGGCCACATTTTTTCGCTACTGGACGTCCAAGGAAGCCGTATTAAAGGCTGCGGGCACCGGGCTGAAGGATCTTTCAATATGCCGGGTGACCCGGATTCGAGATGACCATCATCTCGACATAGAATACGAAGACAAAAAATGGCAAGTGGAGCACACTTTCTTTAAGGATCATATCGCTTCCATCGTGAAAAACAATTTCCGGATCAACTGGACAATAACTTGAAATTGAGCCCAAACAGCCTATTTTAAGCAAGACCGATTTTTTTGACTTTTCAGCGACGATAAGATAAAATTTAAAAGATGGTTTTAAATTAGGGTACCATTCGTTAAAGATAGTGGAGGATAAAATGGAAGTTATCGGTATCGATATTGGTTTCGGGTTTACAAAGGCCACCAATGGTAAAGAAACCATAATTTTTAAATCGATTTTCGGTGATGCATCTGAAATCCAGTTCTGGGCTGATTTTGGTGACAGCTCACCGACTGACCATATCCATGTGGCCATTGACGGCAAATCCTATTTTGTCGGCGATCTTGCGGAACAACAATCAAGTGTTTTAAATTTCACTTTGGACCAGGAACGACTCATTAGCGATTATGTTCGAATTCTGGCCTTAACGGTTACCGGGCTCTTCTTTAATAACAATACCCCGATCAATGTTCCCATCAATGTGGTCTCCGGTCTGCCCATTGGTTATTTTAAACAAAACCATGAGCGCTTTAACGAAATTCTGACCGGCCATCACAGTGTGACCTATCATTCCCATAATGGTGAAAAGTCCACGCGGGAAATTTATATCAACAAGGTACGCATGCTGCCGCAACCCTTGGGCAGCATCTTAAACAGCCTAATGGATGTTGACGGCAAAATAGTAGATGAAGATCTGGCCTCTCAGAAGGTCGGTGTCGTCGATATTGGATTTCGAACCACCGATTTTACGGTTCTCGATCATCTACGTTACATCGATCGCGGAAGCCGTACGATCGACACCGGTATTTCCAAGGGATTCAGTGTGATTTCAAACAAATTGAGAGAAAAATGCGGCGTGGGCGTAGAGCTTTACCGCCTCTATAAAGCAGCTGAAGAAGGCACCATTAAGATGAGAGGACACGGCTTTTCATTTGAAAAAATCAGGGATCAGGTCTATTCTCAATTAGCCGCTACCATCGCCAACGATCTGGACCGGCTGTGGGCCGATGATTGGGATATCGACACGATTATCCTGACGGGCGGGGGGTGCCGGGAGCTGGCCAAGTATCTTCAACCGCTTATTACGGGTAACGTTATGCCGGTGGATTTAAATGCAGATCCAAGATTGAACAACGTCCTTGGCTATGCCAAATATGGCCGGTATATTTGGGGAGAAGCTGTTGTAGAAAATCCTGCTGCTAAAATGGCAGGTGAGATAGATCCCGAAACGGAATCCGAAAAGATCGAAACGATCGAGGCGAGTGAATTATCCCAATTATAATTCATCCATATTGGTTGATATGTAATCGTGTTGCCCTGCTATCGGAATTTGAAGCTTAGGTTTTAAGATGATCTCCATGTGAGGGCTGTATAAGAATATTTTTTCCTCCTTTCAGCTGAACCTTTAGACCCAATTTTTGAATCGTCTGAATTAGCGGTCGACCGAATAAAAAATCAAGCATTTCTGCATCCAGGCCGGCTGTGGAAACCACCAGCTTTCGAATTTCGGTATCAAACTGAATGATTTCATTAAGTTTTTGTCGCCCGTTGGCCTTCTTATTGCTGTTTATCGCGTCGACCAGCTTCTGAATCGTTTTGTAGTTACAACGCTCTTGATGGTCTTTGATTAAATCCCATAATCCTTCGATTTCGGATAGCAGGTCCTTACGTGTCAGGCGTTGTTTCGCATATAAGTCTTCGAGCGCTTTGGTATCCCAACACTTCAGTGCCCTGCATTCCATGGGCCGGTTTTCATAAATAGTACAGGCGCTTTGGGATTCATTGAAGAAAATACAGGTCTGTTTTTCGTTTTTCCCTTTTATCTTAATAACATCGGAGCTCACCGGCTCCAGACATTGCTTGACATTATCATAGGCCAATTCACCTTTTCGGATGGTGTAAAGGTGTTTTGTATGAATAACACCGTCTTCAATTAAGGCCTTATCGGCATAGTGAAACGAGGGGCCCCCCTTTTTACAGCATGTACCGCAGCGCATGCATTCGGATATCGGTTTTGCCGGTTTGGTTGCCGCCGGCTTGTTTGATTTTAAGGCTTTCTTTATCGGAGCTGATTTCATAACAAAAACATATCAAATACAGCACGAATTGACAATTTCATTTCGTCCAAAAAAAATTTGTATTATCATAGTGATGGGTCAACGACCACCCGCAAAGTGGGTGGCTTGGATTTTACCGCCATAGGTGGAAAAAGACAGGGGCGCGAAGTGCCCCACTCGTTGAAAACAACGCGGTGGAACCGCGTGCGCGTCAATGATCATAGCTCTCTATAGGCGGGATGGTTTGGATTTTCGTCCGTAGGACGGAAAAATAAGCGAACATCAGTTCGCAATCATTGCGTTTGTGATCGGGTGCCCAGCACCCGGTCGGTATACAAACAACCACCTGGTTTGAAAAACCCAATCATATAAGAAAACACTCACATAAATAATCCTGAAAACGAACAAGTCGAAAATGAAAAATCTGATCCTGCATATCGAACAAATCAAGGATAAAAAGCTTCTCCAGGATTTTGAAGCAAGTGCAGAAGCCTTCCCGGTTTTGGCGGATATGGTTCAAAACCATGAGTGCGAATTCCTCGAGCCTTTAAAGATTCGTATAAAAGCCTTCAGGGTAAGGGAGCTTTTTGAAGTGGAGGGCGCTTTCCAGACACGTGTTCGCCTGACCTGCGGTCGCTGCCTGAAAGATTTCGATACCGCATTAGAGTCCGAGTTTGAACTAACGTACACAAAAGAGTTGGCCAGCATAACGGAAACATCGGCTGCGGAAGAGGTCGAATTGAGGGTAGAGGACATCGGACTTTTATATTTTCGGGGTGAAAAAATTAACCTTCGGGATGGGATTCAGGAGCAGGTCGTGATGGCATTTCCACTGCGATCTCTATGCGCTGAAGATTGCAAAGGCCTGTGCACGACCTGTGGCGCGGATCTCAACTTGGGAGATTGCGGGTGTAAGGCAGCGCCCGCCACCAATAAATTTGCAGCGCTAAAGGATTTAAAGCTGAACCAAAAGTAACGCCTGACCCCTGTGAGCTGTAATTAAACTAGAACCATTCATCACGAAAGCACGAAATAATGAAAAGACAAAATTGAAAAAGATATTTAATTTCGTGTTTTCGTGATTACAGTTTCCATTTTACCGGAAAAGGCAAAACTTTCAGTCTTAAAGTACGAATTAATTTTTCAGCAAACAGCCATGCCAGTCCCTAAAAAATATTCAAGAAAAGTCCTGCGGTATCCGGGCAAATTTATGTGGCGCGTGTTGAAGGGGTTTAAACGCAATCAAGGATTGCTCTTATCCGGCGGTGTTGCTTACAATTCCCTATTGTCGATTATCCCCATGTTGGCCCTGATATTAATCGGGCTTTCGCAATTTATCGAGCAGGAAAAATTATTAGAGATCATTATCACGGAATTAGAATTAATTGTCCCGGGTCACGCCGAAAAAATTGCTGAAGAAGTGACGGCCTTTCTTCAATATAGGCAGTTTGTCGGTATCATCGGTATCGGCGTGATGTTGTTTTTTAGCTCCATGGCCTTTTCCATGCTGGAAAACGCCATGTCGGTTATCTTTTACCATCGTATCAAAATCCATCGCCGCCATTTTATCATCTCTGCTATTATACCTTATATTTATATGATTTTGATGGGGGTTGGAATTGTAATTGTAACAATTATTGCCGGTGTGCTGGATGCGATTGAAAGCGAAACATTCACGATTCTCGGCAAAAGCCTCGGTTTTGAAGGTGTCTCCAGAATTGGGCTCTACCTCGTGGGGGTCGCAGGTCTGATATTGATGCTGACGTCACTGTATCTCGTCATGCCGGTCGGGCACATCACCGTTCGCCATGCCCTGCTTGGCGGAATCACCGCCGCGATTCTTTGGGAGATTACGCGTCATGTGCTTGTCTGGTATTTCGAAAAATTATCACTGGTCAACGTGATCTATGGCTCTTTTGCAACCGCGGTGGTGGTGCTGCTCAGTATTGAAGTCGCCTCGATCATTCTGCTCCTCGGTGCCCAGGTGATCGCCGAATTCGAACGCGCCACCGAAGAATTGGCCGAACTGGAACAACAGGCCGATTCATGGGAGTAGGAGTAATTAGGGGTCAGGTCTACACTCTTGACAGTTTCTTTAGTATATTATACCTAAGAAGGGAATCCAACCTTTTTTACCAGGATAATATATGGCACGACCCCTAAGAATAATTTTCCCGGGTGCGTTTTATCATATCACTTCACGGGGAAATGAACAGAGAGTCATTTTTAAGAGTCAGCGTGATCGAAAAAAATTTCTTTCCTACCTTGAATCGGCAACTCAGCGATACGATGCCCGCATACACGCCTATTGCCTTATGGACAATCATTATCATTTGTTGATAGAAACTCCTTCCGGCAACCTCCCCCAAATCATGCGGCATATCAATGGAGCCTATACAACCTATTTTAATGTGAAACGTAAAAGATCCGGTCATCTTCTTCAAGGTCGATATAAAGCAATACTTGTGGATATGGATAGATATGCCAAGGAACTGTCTCGATATATCCATTTAAATCCAGTCAGAGCCAAAATGGTTGAAATGCTGGAACATTACCAATGGTCAAGCTATTTAGAATATATCGGTCGAAAAAAAATACAGCCATGGCTAGTCAGGGATTTTATTCTCTCCTATTTTGGACAAAAAGTTAAAATTGCCCAACATAACTACCTTAAATTTGTCGAGGCTAAGGTAGGTCAAAAATACAAAAGTCCTTTTAGAAAGGTGGTTGGTTCTACCATCTTGGGAGATCAAGATTTTGTAAAAATGGTAAAAAAAAACTATTTGCAAAACATAGAGCCTGATCGCGACTTGCCGGCATTAAGAGTGCTTTCAGAAAAACCGGATTTAGAGGATATAATCCGGGCTACTGAATCAGCTTTTGCAACACAACCCAGGCTGGCTCGCAATATATCACTTTATCTCTGCCACCACTGGTCCGGTAAAACCCTCAAATATATAGGAAAGCATTTCGGTGTTGGGGAATCAGCAGTATCGCAGTCGAGTCGTCGGACGGCGACAATAATTAATAAAGATAAAAATCTCAAAAGAAAAATCCAAAATGTGAAATCCCAAATTTTTATGTCAAGAGTGTAGACCTGACCCCTATTTTCCTCAAAGGTTCAGGTGGTTGTGTGCGGCGTCGCCACCGAAAGCGATCGCGCTGCTTTGAGCGGAAGCCCATCGGCCCAGGTAGGTGAAAGCGACAAAGCATACAAAGATAAAACCGCTCCTCAAAAAGAACCCGCCGCGTCAGCATCAACAGACGCCGCCCTGCTGGCACTTGCCAAAAACCGGTCTAAAAGCATCAAAGACCAACTTGTCAAAGCGCATGCAATAGCGGTCAAACGGATCATCGGGTGCGAATCGGAAATTGATAAAGGTGCAGACCCCAGACCGCGCGCAGACCTGGCAATTTAAGATATGGTTCCAATTGGATAGAAACCGTTCAGTTTCTTAGATTCAATT
>JASFGZ010000169.1:0-8745 GCA_050123495.1 Desulfobacterales bacterium | reverse complement strand
CGGATTCGTAGCCCATTTTTTTCCAACAGGTCAGGGAAATATCATCGGAAATCCCATCGAACCGGTGATCAAGCTCACGGCCAACCCCCGCACAGCTGGCGACATGTCCGAGCATATCGACTATGACTGTTCGGCTATCCTGCGAGGAGAGATGACCTTGGACGAATCGGGTGACAACCTGCTCGACATGCTTGTGCGAACCTGCAACGGCCGCCTGACCGCCAATGAAGTTCTCGGGCATGAAGAGTTCGTGCTGACCAAACTTTACGAGAGTGCCTAACCTTTAATCACGGGGGTGATGCCATGAGCATCACCCCAAGCACGGGAGAGACATCATGAAAATTGGATTTATAGGAGTGGGAGCAATGGGAGGCGGCCTGGCACGCAACTTGATTCGGGCCGGCAAGGAAGTTTTGGTGTACGACCTGAATCCCGAAGCCGTCAACAAAACCCTGGAAGCAGGCAGTACAGGCAAAGCAGCGAACCAGCTGCAGGAGCTGGCCACGGCCGATATCGTTTTCACCAGCCTGCCGCTCCCCCAGCATTTGGAAGAAACGATGCTGGGAGAAACCGGCTTGCTTAACGCTATGAGGGCGGGCGCAACTTACATCGATGTCAGCACCATCGATCCGCAAACGGCCAGAAAGCTTGCCACTGCGGCCGAAACAGCCGGGGTCAAATTTCTCGAATGCCCTCTGGGAAAAACGCCTGCCCAGGCTGAAACAGCTGAGGAGCCGATCTTCGTTGGCGGCGATGAAGCTATATACCAGGAGCTGAAGCCGATACTCGAAATTATCGGTAACCCGGTTTACTACATGGGCACTGTTGAAGCTGCGTGTGCCCTGAAACTGATCAGCAATCTTGTCGGCATGACCAATTTGGCGGTACTGGCTGAAGGCATTCGCATCGGAGAAAAGGCCGGTATCGAGCCCAAATATCTTTTGGAGCTGCTTGGCGACACGGGAGCCAAAAGCTTCCAAATGGATGTGCGAGGCCCCTGGATTGCAACCGGTGATTTTAACTCGCGTTTTGGCCTCGATCTGGCCTTGAAAGACGTTCGCCTGGGTGTCGAAATGGCCAAGGCCTGGGGCAATGACGCGCGGACGATGCAGGTGGCCCTGGACTACCTGAAACAGGGCTCGGCCAACGGGCTGGGCAAAGAAGACTGTAATGCCATCTATAAAATAATAAAATAACATCGCATTTTAACCCATGCGATCCAACTTAGAGAGGGTGTAGTGATGAAGAATAATTCCGCTGAATCGTCACCCGCTGCTGGAAGATACAGTTTACGCATATCCCTTTTTTTGTTTCTGATATTTTTTGTCAACCTGCTGGTCGGCAAGTGCAATGTTACTTTTCACTGGGGGCTACCACACCTGGAAAGCGTGCCAGAGTTTTTGTTACTTGGAGCAGCTTCCATAATGCTGGTTTTGGCTGCGTTGCGACGCGAGGCAGCGGAAATTGAAAACACCAAACAAAACGCAAAGGAGGTCTAACATGACAGATCAGGTAAAAGAAAAACAGGAATTGAAATCAGCGGGACGGCGACGCTTCATGGAAGTCAGCGCCAAGTTCGGTTTCACGGCCGCCACCGTGGCGCTGTTCTCCGGTGTGATTGATTCGCCGGAAGCTTCGGCACAGATTGCCAAAGAGGAAAATGAGCGTAAAAAAAGAGCCAAGTACACGATGAATATTGCCACGGCTTACATTATAGGCGCTTCGCGCAGTTATCCCATCTTGCAACTTGACATGAAAGAAAACGTCCAAAACACAACCAATGGCGAAATTTATGTGAAGCTGGCACCCGGCGGCCAATTAGGCGCCGGCAGTGCGCTGGCACAAAAGGTTCAGGCCGGCACCATTCAAGCCGCCCAGCACTCCATTTCCAACTTCGCCCCGTTTGCGCCGGTGGTCGATCTAATCAACATTCCTTACTGGTGCGGCGAAAACCAGCGCTTCATTAACCTCGTCACTTCGGATGCGTGGCAAAAAGAGGTCAACCCCAAGGTGGCGGAAAAAGGCTTTAAAGTTCTCTGGTATGTTTGTATCGATCCGCGTGTCGTCGCCGTGCGCAGAGGTTTGGAGGGTCCTATCAAAACCCCCGAACAGATGAAGGGCATTAAATTCAGGGTTCCGGGGTCCAAGATCCTGGCGCAGTTTTACCAGTTGCTGGGTGCCAACCCCACCCCCGTCGCCTGGGGTGAGACCTCCAGTGCCATTAAGCAGGGCGTCGCCGACGCACTGGATCCATCGGTTGAAGCGCTGTATGTTTTCGGTTTCAAAGACACGTTGAGCTGGGTCACCTTCAATGGCGCCGTGCCGGACAGCCAGGTATACTCATGTAATCTAGAGTGGTATAACAGCCTGCCTAAAAAGGTCCAGGAAGGCATCGATTTTGCCAGCGAGATCACCATGCGACAGAACCTTGCCAAAGTGCCGGCGGCGCGTGCCTATGCCATGGCGGAACTCAGCAAAGCCGGCGTAAAGTTCTATGTGCCCACCGAGGCTGAAAAGAAGTTGTGGGTCGAAGCCGCCGGTGCCCAGTTGCCCGCATGGGACGAATTCAAAAAAGAACTGGCCGGCGATATGAAGGTTTTCGATAGGCTTCAGGAGGCCGCCAATACCAAAGGGCAGTACTACGTTCATGATGTATAAACGTTTGTGCAAATCCCGGAAGCATCGCCGATGCTTCCGGGACAAATAAACACGAACCGTGGAGAAAAACACACTATGACCGCTAATACATTTTTTAAAAAACTGGATGACAACGGAGAACGCTGGCTGCTGCTGCCCCTTTATGCCCTCATCGTGATCACCATTTTTGTTGAGGTGTTTCGCCGTTTTGCCTTGAGCTACTCCTCTATCTGGGCGGAAGAAATCGCGCGGTATGCGTTTATCTATGTCTCCTGGATCGGGGCATCGGCTGCTATAAAAGAACGGGCCCACATCCGTATTGATGTGATATTGCCGTTTATCGGCGAGCGCACCCGCGGTCTCCTGATGATATTTGGCGATTTGGTCACCATTTTATTGGCGGTTGTTGCATTTTGGTGGTCCCTTGAGAGCGCTTTAGTCTCGATCAAATTCGGGTCGGTTACCCATGGCCTGCGCATCAGTCTGGCCTGGTTTCTGGCCGCCGTTCCACTGGGATTTGCCATGATGTGCTTCCGCTTGGTACAGTCGATCGCTCATGACGTTCGGGCCGTGCGCTCGGGACAGCCGATTTACAGAGGAAAAAAACTATTTGACTAGGAGGCAGCGTGCTACAACAATATCTAATGCAACAACAAGACGTCACCCTGGGGTGGCAATTTTTTTTACCGCTGGTGTTCATGGTCGTTCTGATACTGCTGGCGGTTCGCATTTGGGTCGTGGTGGGAATAGGCGCGCTGGCGATGCTCTATTTCTCGGAAGTGCTGCCGCTCACACTATTGGGCGAGGCCCTTTTTGACGGTATCGACTCTTTTGCCCTAATCGCCGTACCGCTTTTTATACTGACCGGTGACGTGCTGGTTCGATCCGGCCTGTCCAATAAACTCCTGGATGTAGCCGAAGCCACGCTGGGTGCCAGACGTTCGGGTTTGGGCACATCCACGGTCCTGGGATGCGGATTTTTTGCCTGTATCAGCGGGTCCGACGCAGCCGATGCTGCTGCCATCAGTCGCATTACCATCGATCGGCTGGTGCAAAAGGGATATCCGCGGCCCTATGCCTGCGCCCTGGTTGCCGCCGGCGCCTGCACCGGCATCCTGATTCCGCCGTCTATCAGCTACATCATCATCGGACTGGTTTTAGGCATCTCGGCCGCGACGCTTTTCCTGGCAGCCGCCATCCCCGGCGTGTTGATCCTCGGGTGCATCATGATCACCAATGCGGTATTGAACAAAGTAAAAGGATATGAGGATTCTCTGGGCGGTTTCGATCTCAAATATTGGCTCAGGACGGTTTACAATGGCCGCTATGCACTGCTGATACCTTTCATTATTTTAGGCGGCATCTACTCGGGAATCTTCACGCCCACCGAAAGTGCTGCGGTGGCAGCTTTGACCACCATGGTCATCGGCTTTTTGCAAAAAACATTAAAGCTGAGTGATATTCCCAAGATTCTGGAAACCTCCGCCAAGGTGAGCGGCGTGATCGTGCCGATAATTGCCATGAGCCTTCCTCTGGCTCAAACCTTAGCGTCGCTGCAGGTTCCCCAGGCTTTCGTCACGTTCATGACCTCGCTGACCAGCAATCCCTACCTGATTATTCTGATCATGATTCTGATCCTGATGATCGCCGGCTGTGTCATGGAGACCACGCCCAACATTGTAATCCTGGCACCGCTTTTACTGCCGTTGGCCCGGGAAATCGGCATGGATGACATCCATTTTTGCATCTTCATGGTTACCGCCCTGGGTATCGGTTTTATCACCCCCCCCCTGGGACTGAACCTTTTTGTGGTCTCCGGTGTTACCCAGGTACCGGTGGTCAGCATTTCGCGTTACGCTGTTCCGTTTGTGCTGACCATGATCATCGTGGTCATCATATTGGGTTACATACCCGAAATCTCGCTATGGTTGCTGGATTGAGATCAATCCAACGAATTCAATCTGTGGCTTTAACAGAGAGATTTACACTGTTGCAAATCTCGATGTGATCGCTTAGGGTTTAAGTTTTCAGAGATCTAATCATACGAGTGAGGAACGTATTTAAATAGCAGAATTATCATATGCCTTACGGATATAATGGAAAAGTCCTGCATGTTGATCTAAGCAGCAACACTTGGGATGTGGAGATACTCTCTGATCAATGGCGCCGCACTTACATGGGCGGCTTAGCCATTGCCGCCCACTTTCTTCCCAAAATGGTTAAGCCCGGTATCGATCCTCTGAGTGCCGATAATGTGCTCGTCTTCGCCACCAGCGTCATTTGTGGCGCCCCTATTAGTGGCTACAACCGTTTTACTGTGGCGGCCAAGTCTCCCTTGACCGGCTGCTTCAGCGAATCAGAGGCCGGCGACGCGTGCCCATGCTGAGTTGCAGATGGCTGCGGCCGGTGTCAAGTTCTACAGGCTCAGTCCGGATGAAAAAGAGCCCTGGAGGAGCAGAGTCGGATCCCACCTTGCCATTTGGCATGATGTTAAAAAGAATCTGGCGGGATCATTGAGCAAATTTGACGAATTCAAAAGAGGGGCTGATACAACAGGTAATTACTACATTTCCGAGAAATAAGAGCGATAATAAGGAGGTTTTGATATGTCGTACGGGTACAATGGTAGAATTTTACACGTCAACCTGACCGATGCCAGCTGGGAAGTAGAAGAACCCGACGAGGTGTGGTACCGAACCTATGTTGGCGGTTCGTCGCTGGCGGCCTATTATTTGTTGAAAAAAATTAAAGCGGGTATTGATCCGCTGTCTGAGGATAACGTTCTCGTATTTGCCTGCAGCGTGGTGACCGGTGCGCCGCTTTCCGGGTTCAGCCGGTATACCGTGGCGGCCAAGTCTCCATTGACCGGCGGTTTTGGAGAAGCCGAAGCCGGTGGGTATTTCGGCCCCGAGCTCAAGTTTGCCGGATTTGACGCTATCGTTTTATACGGCAGTGCACCCAAGCCGGCCTATCTCTGGATCCATGACGGTGACGTCGAAATTCGTGACGCCGCTAATCTGTGGGGAAAGGATAACTGGGAGACCCTCGAGGGGCTGAGGGAGGAACTTGGTGATAAACGCATCCGTGTTGCCTCCATCGGGCCCGCCGGGGAGCGCCTGATCCCCTTTGCCTGTATCCAGAATGATCTCGAGCACTTCAACGGCCGGGTCGGGATGGGCGCCGTGATGGGGTCCAAAAACCTGAAAGCGGTCGCGGTCCGGGGAAAGCAAAAGCTTAAAATGGCCGACCCGGACAGCGTTAAAGAGATTCGGCACTGGCACAACGAACGTTTCAAAGTGCATCCGCCCAACGTGGGACTAAGCAAAGTTGGAACTTCCGGTCTTGTCAAGGGCTTAAACCAGGCCGGAATTCTGCCGACCCATAATTTCAAGTATGGTGTATTTAACGGTGTCGATAAGATCGATGCCGAGGCTTATCATGCGACGATCTTTCACTCATCCGGCACCTGCTATTCATGTGCGGTGAAATGCAAGCGCCGGGTAGCGCTTGAAGACGACGACTATCCACTGGATCCCCGATTCGGCGGACCAGAATACGAATCCCTGGGATGTCTGGGCTCGTTGTTGGATATCGATAATCTGCCGGCCATCGCCAGAGCAACTCAAGTGTGCAACCTGATGGGCCTGGATACCATTTCGACCGGCTGCGTAATTGCTTTTGCCATGGAATGCTTTGAGCACGACATTATCACCACAGATGATTTCGGGGGGAAAGAACTCCATTTTGGCGATGCCGATGCCATGCTGTGGTTGATTGAAGCAATCGTGAATCAAAGGGGTATCGGAAAAGTTTTATCCCAGGGCGTGAAAAAGGCGGCTGAGACCATCGGCCGGGGTGCCGAAAAATATGCTTTCCATATCAAGGGCAGTGAATTGCCGGTTCACGATGGCCGGGGTAAAACCGGGATGGCTATGGGATATGCGCTGTCCGCAACCGCTGATCATGTTGAAACTCCCCACGATACGGCCTTTGCTGCAGACGTCACACAACTGAAGCCGCTGGGGATCCTCGAGCCGGTTCGCCCGCTGGACACCGATGCCGCCAAGGCCAGATATTTTTCTCTGGGACAAAAGGCTTGGGGCATTAATAACTGCTATGGTATCTGCAATTTCTGCTCAGTTCCCATTCATGCCATGACATTTACGCGCCTGGTTGAGTCCATCAGGGCCATTACTGGCTGGGACACCAGTCTTTTTGAGATTCTGCGTGTTTCGGAGCGATCCAATGTGATGGCCCGCATCTTCAATAACCGCGAAGGATTTGGTCCCAGCGACGATTGTGTGATCCGTCGCTGGCATGAACCCATGCCGGGCGGACCCCTAAAAGGCCAAAAAATTGATCCTCAAGAATTTCAAGATGCCATTGCCCTGTATTATGAGGTCTCCGGATGGGACAGGGACGGCAAACCGACACCCGGCAAACTGATTGATTTAAATCTCGAATGGTTGATTGAAGCTAATGACGATACAGGTTGAGGTGAAACTGTTTCTTCATCTGCGTAAAAATCGGTTGCAAACCGCTGAATTGGCGGACGGTTCCGATGCTGCGGATTTGGTCGATCAACTCGGCATTCGCCTTGAAGAAGTCGGTGTGCTGATCATCAACGGTCGTCAGGCCACGTTGGATCAGCGCTTGAAGGCCGGGGATGTCGTTTCCATTATCCCCCCCATCGGCGGGGGGTGATGATGGCCAGGTGACTATTTCTCATCATAACCCGCCGTGGTGAATTTGTTGGTTTCACCACAGAGTTCACAGAGATCACGGAAATAAGGACTGATCATTTTATTTTGATTTTTATAATTTTTACCTTCAACAGCAACAAGATAAATATCTATTATGGGTATTTTTCTATTCAGCATGTCAATATAAACACTGTCGATTGTTATAACTAATTTCTTAAGATCATTATTTGATGGTAGTAAAAAATTAGATTCTACAACGGTTTCCATACCTGAATTCACACTGCTTCTTTTGGAATCAATAATTTGAATCGTTAATAGGGAAATATCCTCTTGCAACCCTTTTAGATATGAAAGCTTAGATTGAGTTGTAAGCGTGCTCCACAAATATCCGTTTTTTACAATATATGACAATCTTTTGTTCGTTTTCGCTGATACTGCAGTTGAACATTTTTCTACCTCAGCACGAAGTCAAGAGATAGTAGTAGATATAGTAATAAAAAAGCAAAAAAAAAATCATGCCTAACTTAAACATTGTTGGACGCCTTCTCATCGTTAAAACTATGGGATTAGGATTCTGGTGCTACTGCGGCGATGCCGGCATCTAAACGACTGCCAATCTGCAAATTACTGCAGAAATGCCATGGATGCATGAACGCAGCCAGTCTCTTTTTCAGTGGCAGATCATTGATGTGATCCAGGGCGGTCCAGTTCAGCAGAAAAACAACGTCATCCCCGTGCCGCAGGGTACCGGACTGGGGTAGAATTGGATCAGGGAGCATTGAATCGCTGGCACCAACACTACCTTAAGCACGGTCCTCTGGATAATTTTTATAATTCGGATAGGCCCAGTTGTTTCAAACTACTGCCATTGCACTAATAATAGAATTTTCCTTTTTATCAACAGACGATTATTGTTTGACCGCATATCGTAGAAACCGGAAAAATTGATATGAAAGATGCCCTCAAAGAGTCGACAGCAAAGCTCATCAAGGGCAATGAGAATGAGGTTAAAAAACTGATCCAAGAGGCAATCGGTCAAGGTTCTTCAGCTCGTGATGATTTGAACAATGGTTAAATTGCCGCAATGGAGTTTAGCGGAAAACGTTTCAATGCTTTACGTTTTAAGTCTTTGATGTGTCACATTTATGAATGAAACATTTTCCAAATTGGAAATTGTGTCGTCTAACCATCGACATGAAAAGCTAAAATTTGAGCTATTAATCCCCCAGAATTTTCTTTAATTCATAGCGTGATCTCAGCTTTAATTTATTAACAAAATCTTGAGGGCAATGTCAGCATGCTAATTTAAAATCAAGTTAGAAATAGGTTCGAAAAATAAAAAGGGTTACACGATATATTTGTGTAACCCTTTGTTTTTGTTTGGCTGCCCGAAACAATCGATATT
>JASFGZ010000168.1:0-8783 GCA_050123495.1 Desulfobacterales bacterium | reverse complement strand
AAGCAGACTCGACACCTGGATTTCAAACTATTCCCAGGCTTCGACGATTACGACGGCCTTTCTGGAACCCGGCACACCACTGAAATTAACCCTATCCGATACGGTCTTGCGAAATAAATTGATTCTGACCAACGCCAGCGAGGATAAATCCACCGGAACCGGATATATGGTAGGTCAAACACCCTTTATCCATCGAACTGAATATCGGGTGGCCCGGGATATGTGGCTGTTGCTGGAGCCCCGAATCTCGAATCTTGAAAAACGCGGGATCTTCAACGATCGCATTCGCAAGCTTCAACTAGAGGGATTAGGGGCCTTAAAGGCAGCTCAACTGGCATTTGAGAATAAATTATACGATCAAGCCCTGGAGGCCAGTGTCCGGTCCTGGGCCTTGGCCAGCCGTGTTTATGATGATATTGAAAAAACCCAAAAAGATGTGTTGTACGGGGTGTTATTTTATATTGCTCTTTTTGTTCCCTTCGCTTTTTGCATGGAACGCCTTTTGTTTTCGTATGCAGACATTTATAAACGCATCATCGCCTTTTCGATTATTCTCATTTTGTTGATCGCCCTCATTTATAACGTGCATCCGGCATTTCGTCTGGCCTACAGTCCCATGGTGGTTATTCTGGCCTTTTTCATTATGGGGCTTTCCTTTATGGTGACGCTGATCATCTTTTTCCGTTTTGAAGGAGAGATGACTCGGCTTCAAACCCGGGCCAAAATGATTCAGTCTGAAGAACTCGGACGCTGGAAAGCGTTTGTTGCCGCCTTCATGCTGGGCGTCAGCAATTTAAGACGCCGCCGCCTGCGAACCGCTTTGACCTGTGCCACGCTGATAATTTTAACGTTTACGATAATGAGCTTTACGGCCGTCAAGTCCATGCGGCGCCATGCCAGGCTACTGTACGAACCGACCGCTCCTTATACGGGATTCCTTTTAAAGAACGTCAACTGGCGTGATTTGCCCCCGCAGGCGTTGGAATTCATCACCAACAATTTTGCCCAAAAAGGCATTAGCGTTCCGCGTGTCTGGCTGGAAGATGAGGATAAAACCCGGTCACTTCGAATACCGGTTTATCATAACGGCCGGTCGTTTGAGGCCCAGGGCCTTGTCGGCCTTTCCCATATGGAACCGCGTGTTTCAGGTCTTGACGAAATCCTCATCGGTGGACGCTGGCTGGCGGAAAATGAACTGGATACGATCCTTTTGCCCGAGCGCATGGCACAAAATCTGGGAATCAACCCTCAGCAACCGGATGGTGCGCTGGTGTCCTTGTGGGGCATGCCATTCAAAGTGATCGGGGTTTTTGCGGGCGAAAAACTGCAGCAGCGATCTGATCTGGACGGGGAACCCTTAACGCCGGTCACATTTCCGCGGGAGGTTTCTAACGCGATGACCGAAGAGGAGGCCAATGCCCTGGAATCCGGTGACGAGGTGCGCGAGTTTCAGAGCCGCTATCAGCATATCCCCGGTGATTTGACCATGATCGTCCCCTACCAGAGCCTTCTGGCGGCCGGGGGCCATCTGAAAGGGGTCGCTATCGTGCCGCAGGCCGCCCAATCATCCATCCAGGAGATGGCACAGAACCTGGTGGACCGCTTCGGGCTGTCGCTGTTCAGCGGTGAGCCGGACGGGACCTATCTTTATCACGCCAGCGATACGATGAGTTACAGCGGGGTCCCCAATATCATCATTCCCATTATCATCTCGGTGTTTATTGTCTTAAACACGATGATCGGCAGCGTTTATGAGCGCAAGCGCGAAATCGGAATCTACACGTCGGTCGGGTTGGCGCCGTCGCATGTGTCGTTTTTGTTTATCGCCGAAGCCATGGCGCTGGCCGTCATCAGTGTGGTTCTGGGTTATCTTCTGGCGCAGACCTCAGCCAAGCTGTTCGCCGAAACCTCGCTGTGGGCCGGCATTACCGTCAATTATTCATCCTGGGCCGGCGTAGCCGCCATGATTTTAGTGATCATTGTTGTACTGGTATCCGTTCTCTACCCGTCAAAAGTGGCCGGCAAAATTGCCATCCCCGATGTCAATCGGGCGTGGACGCTCCCCAAAGCAGACGGTAACATCCTGGAAGTCAGTTTGCCTTTTTACATGAGTTATACCGAACATCGCAGCATCGGTGGATTCCTGCTGGAATTTTTCCAAAGCCACCAGGATGTATCGCACGGCCTGTTTTCAACCGGTGAAATTGATTTTGGTTTTATCTGCCAGACCGCTCCCGGTCTTTCCGATGACGCTGATGACTGCCCGCAGGAAGCCTGTGAGTTTGACGCCTGTCTGCAGGTCCGATCCAGTGTCTGGCTGGCACCTTTTGACTTTGGGATCAACCAGCGGGTGGATCTGCAGTTCTGTCCGGCTGAAGATGAGCCCGGGTTTCTTGAAATCAAGATCCGCCTGATTCGTGAATCGGGTGAAGCCAATGCCTGGCGGCGTATCAATAAAGGATTTTTGCACAACGTTCGCAAACAGTTGCTATTGTGGCGATCCTTTGATCTGCCGACCAAAGAACACTATGAGCGGTTGTTGACAGAAGCAGAAAAGGAAATGGGAATCGCATCGAATTAGGATAAGAAAAGATGACCGAAAACCAGCAACCCGCGAACCATCAAGAATCGCTGAAAACATATGGAGAAAAGAAATCCGGCCAGAAAATCCGTTTGCGGGCCATCCTGCTGGGCGCGCTTTTTGCGCTGGCGATTTGCCTGATAACACCTTTTAACAACGCCTACCGCCAGGCAACGCCCCTGGGCGGCGGGCATTTTCCCCTGGCGCCCTTTTACATCCTGGTGTGGTTGATGCTACTGACGGCCCTCGTACGCATGATTTTCAAGGGTCGCAACGTGATTACCGGAAAAGAACTTTTGGTGTCCTGGGCGTTGATGGTGTTGCTGTCCGGTATCGCCTGGACGGGTCTGGCGCGGACCTTCTTTGTTAATTTAACCGCTCCGTATCATTTCGCCACCGTTGAAAACCGCTGGGCGGAAGTACTGCACCCGCTTCTTCCCGCGAGCTGGTATCCTCAAAGCAAAGAGGCCGTCACCAGTATATACAACGGCTTAACGGGGGGCCGGCAGCTGGGCTGGTTCGATGTTCTCAAACAGATTCAATGGGATGCGTGGCTCCCCCCGCTGCTGACCTGGACCGTATTTATCCTGCTGTGCTATTTTGTCATGGTCTGCATCGTTAATCTGTTAAGCAAGCAGCCCTTATACAACGAACGCATGAACTTTCCGCTATTGCGGGTGCCGTTTATGATGGAGGAGGCCCTCGATCAGACCGGGCTGGGCCGGTTTTTTGCCAACCGCTTTCTTATCGCAGGTCTGATGGTTCCGATTTGCCTGCACCTGCTCAACGGGCTGGGATTTTATAACCCATCCATCCCTCAGATCCCAACCCTGATTTTGGCCGGCCCTTATTTTCCAAAAGTCGGTCTTCTTTCCGGATTTTTTAAACTAAAAATCTTTATCTACCCGGCGTTTATCGGCTTTGCTTTTTTAACCTCCAAACAGATTTCTTTTTCCTTCTGGTTCTTTTTCATATTGGGGACCTTGCTGTTTGGCCTGCTCAGCGTTTTGGGATTCAATATCCCTGCCGCTGCAATGGGGGTGACGTTTGGTCCGACCATATCCCGCCCGGAAGAGACTCAGATGATTGGGGCTTACCTTGTTTTTTTTGTATTTCTGGCCTGGCTGGCTCGATTTCATTTCATTGATATTATCCGTCAGGGGATCGGTTTTAAAAAAGAAGAGAATTTGGAATCCGAATGGCTCTCCACTCGTTTCGCTTTCTGGGGATTTATCATGGGGAGTCTGGCGATTGTCATCTGGTGCTATTTTTTCGGTATTCCATTTTTATTTTCTATTCTGATCGTTTTTGCTTTTTTTATGTTTACGCTGGTGGCCATGCGGGTGATCTGTCAGGGTGGTATCGCCTATTTTACCTTAACTGCTGCGCCCATGGACGGGTTGATGGCTTTTATCAGTCCTAAATTTTTCACAAGCCTTGGAATCCTGGTAGCCGCCGTCATTCAGAAAGTACTATTTGTTGATTTGCGCGAAGCGCTGATGCCGTCCCTGCTGCATGCCCGCAAACTTACGGATGAAACCCGAAACAATCGATTTATTTTTTTAGCCATTGCGATCACATTAATTGCCGGTGTGTTGCTCTCGTTGCTTGCCATGCTGGCACTTTGCTACAAATTCGGTATTCGTGAGTTGCAGCTGGACTGGGCCACGCGCACCACGGTTGCAGTTTATGATAACATTTACAGCCTGGCTGAATCACCAATGAAGCCCGGTGAATGGGTGATGATCTTTTCGATTGCCGGCGCTGTCGTCATGCTGGCTTTAGTCATCTGCTATCATCGGTTTTACTGGTGGCCGATCCATCCGATCGGTTACCTGACCGCTTACAGCTCTGCCATGCGGATTCTGTGGTTCAGCTTTTTTGTGGGATGGGTGTGTAACGCACTGTGCATGCGCTACGGAGGGGTCGGGCTGTTTAAAAAACTGCGTTATTTCTTTATTGGATTGATCATCGGCGATTTTTTTATGGCCGGCACCTGGGCCATTGTCGGGCTCTTTAAATATTCGAGTTATTTGGCGCTGCCCAACTGAAAAAAGTTATTGGTTAATGGTTATTGGTTATTTGTGAATGTGGTGTTCAATCGATTTCTATTAACAGATAACAAATAACGGAAGACGTTCATGTACGAAGACAAGGAACTTCAAGAGTATCGAGACCTGTTGAAAACACCGGAGCATTTTGAAGAGGGCTTTGACTGGAAAACGGTCGTCGGGGCGATTTTCATTGGCTTTCTCATGATGCCCGGCAGCATGTATCTGCAGTTAGTCATCGGTACCGGAATCGGACCCGCTGCGCGCTGGGTAACCATTATCTTATTTGCAGAACTTGCGAAGCGGTCATACAGTGAATTGAAACAGCAGGAAATATTTCTGCTGTATTATATGGCCGGAGCGGCTTTAGCCACCCCCTTTCAGGGCCTGTTGTGGAACCAGTACCTGGTGCAGTCCGATGCTGCCCGGATGCTGGGGGTAACCGAGTTCATCCCCACCTGGGTGGCACCGGCACCGGAGTCCGGCTCGCTGGTGGAACGCACGTTTTTCCACCGGGACTGGCTTATCCCGATTTTGTTGCTGGTGGGAACGCAGGTCATTCAGCGCGTCGATCAATTTGGTCTGGGCTATGCCCTTTTCCGGATTACCTCCGATGTTGAAAAACTGCCATTCCCCATGGCTCCGGTAGCGGCTTTAGGAACCATGGCCCTGGCCGAATCCACCGAAGAAAAGGAAAAAAGCTGGAAATGGCGCGTTTTTTCAATCGGCGGGATTATCGGCTTGGCCTTTGGGGTTATTTACGTGCTTCTGCCGACAGTGTCCGGGCTTATTCTCATGGAGCCGATTCGACTGATTCCGATCCCTTGGGTGGAACTGACCGGCCATACCGAAGAAGTGCTGCCGGCGGTTGCCACCGGCATTCAGCTGGATCTGGGCCTGGTTTTTCTCGGTATGGTACTCCCTTTCTGGGCAGTCATCGGGGGTCTGATTGGCATCATCATTACGATGATTGCCAATCCGATCCTTTATAAAAACGGAATTCTTACACGCTGGCATCCCGGGATGGAAACCGTTGACACGATATTTGCCAATAATTTTGATTTTTACATGAGTTTTAGTATCGGTTTGGGTTTGGCCATTGCTTTCATCGGTATTTGGCATGTGGCGCGTTCCTTCAGCAAAAGTGACGCTACTCAAAAAGGCAGCCTGCGGGATTTGTTTCGGCCGCCTCCCGGCCGCGGGGATTTTAATTTCTGGATTTCGATCGGCATATACGTTTTTTCAACGATTTCCTATGTCCTGCTCTGCCTCTGGCTGGTTCCCAATTTCCCCTGGATCTTTTTTATCGCCTACGGCTTTTTATACACACCGATCGTTTCCTATATTACCGCCCGGATGGAAGGCATTGCCGGGCAGTTTGTGAGTTTGCCCCTGGTCAGAGAAATCAGCTTTATCGCCGGTGCCAAATATTTCGGTTATCAGGGCATTGAGATCTGGTATGCGCCGATTCCGATTCATAATTACGGTGAAGCGACCGTGAATTTTCGACAAATCGAGTTGACCGGCACGAGCATCCGCGGAATTATCAAGTCTGAAATTGTGGTGTTTCCAATCGTTATGACAGCCAGCCTGCTTTTTTCACAATTTATCTGGCGTCTGGCCCCCATACCCTCCAGTGCCTATCCTTTTGCTCAGGAAATATGGCATTTGCAGGCGCTTAACACCCTGCTGATGCAAAGTTCCACGCTGGAAGGCAGTGCCGCTTTTTACCAGGCCCTCAACTTTATCTATGTCGCAGCCGGTGTGGGTTTGGGCGTGATCGTGTATGCCATATTGACTTTGTTTGGTCTTCCCATCATGCTGGTCTATGGAATGGTGCGCGGACTGGGGCAGACCCTGCCCCACGGGCACATCCTTGAAGTGGCCGGCGCTTTACTGGGCCGTTTCTTTTTCTTGAAACGTTATGGGGCCATGTGGCGTCAGTATGCACCGGTACTGCTGGCTGGATTTTCTTGCGGTATGGGGCTAACCGGAATGTTTGCGATGGGAGTTACGCTGATACTCAAATCCCTGGGCCGGCTCGCCTATTAATTCCTGGCCAATCTCAATTTATCCTCTTTAATTTAGAAGTGCCTAAAATGCCTAAAATTAAGGTGTCGCTCGCGCTCCGTCTTTTTTAAAATGGTAGAATTCATCAATTTTAGGCATTTTAGATCATTTGTAATTTTAGCTCATTTTTTATGGCTTTATAATTTTGCTATCGGGCGTTAGTCCACCCACGGCGGTTGAGATAGGTTCTCGTATTTTAGTTGAAATACTTCCAAAAACCTAATATGGATAAACTGGAAACCCAAAAGTTCGATAATTTTTGTGAATGCTTAACCCGGGTTTAAAAAGAGAGGTTGCTATGAAAAACAAGTTGATATTCGGTTTGGCAGTGCTTCTTTTATTTACCCCCGGCATGACCCGGGCAGATGCCCCTCACCAGGTTGGCGGTTTTGCTTTGGGCCGAAACATAGAGGCCTATAAGGACCGGGTCATCATGGATACGGCACTTCCGGTTCGATATTCGGAAAATATGGAAGAAGTTGAGATAAAATTTACCCAAGGCTTCAAAAGCGGAATCATTACTTATGGAACCTGCGCCAAGCCGGGTCAGATTTTAAGGATCAAACTCAAGTATTCGGATTCCAGCAAGGAATTCCACCAAGATTTGTTCAAGCAAATTAAAAAGCGATTCGGTGAGCCCGATGAGTATCGCGGCGATCCCTTTGGTATTGTTAAGGCTTGGAAGTGGTCTTTTGTCGATAAACAGAACCAGCGCATCAGCCTCAACCTGCAGCACAACTCGAAGGATGCAGAGGAAAAAAAAGGCAATGCCGTAAAAATTACGAATACGACGCTGATCGAAGAAGACAGGCTTTGCTACAAACGCAAGCAACTCGACCATCGGGAAAGACTTCGACAGCGAGAGTGGAAGGCCGTAAATCCGGAATTGACCGGCTGGGATCTTTTTGTGCCGCGCTAGCGGACCGGTCAATGGTTTAAGTCGTCGCGTGATAAAATGGAAGAAGCCTGGACAGAAGTTGCCTGGAATGGAATTCGTTTTCAGGTCCCGGCCAACTGGCAACTGGCCCAGATCGGTAACCATCATCTTGTGCTCGAAGACGAAGCCGTCCCGGTAATGGAAGTCAAATGGGCAAAGGTTAAAGGAAATTTTTCCCACCGGACGCATCTCAAACGTTTAACTTCCCTCCAAAAAAAACAGGTTAGAAAGACCTTCAAAGCCGAATCGATTCCGGCTGACTGGGAAGCAGTCCTGACGAATTTTAAGGTCAGCGGGTTTTCCTGGCGGGGAAATACGACTCAGGGCCAGGGTGTTATTTTATTTTGTCCAAGCTGCCGCACCGCCACTCTGATTCAATTTTTTCAGCAAAAATCGATTGAGAATATCCGGATTTCGACTCAAGTTTTGGATTCCTTTCGCGATCACCGCCAAGACGGCCAGGTTTTATGGTCAGTTTATGATATTCGTGCCATCGTCCCGGAAACCTATCAGTTGAAGCGCCGTCGCCTTGAAGCCGGCAAATATGAGCTTGATTTTGCAGAAGGCAGTCAACAGATCTGTTTACATCGCTGGGCACTGGCATCAGTTTTACTGGCTGAACAGGATCTGGTTGAACTTGCCAGAACGGTTGCCGGCTTTGAGAAGCCGGAACCGGTTGCCGGGAGCATGAATGGATGCGCTACGGCTGAATGGAGCCTTTCGCCCGAAACGAATTGGCAACGCTGGTTGGGACGCTTTACGCGCAAGGCTTCATATTACTGGCTTGGACTCTGGCACCTGGAAGAAAAAAACCGCATCCTTGGCGTCCGTGCCGAAGGCAGGAAACCCCTCGACACCGAATTGCTGGACAGGATTTGTACCCATTATGAGAGTATTTAAAAAAAAGCGCAAGAAACCGCAGATAAGCCGGGTCGAGGCCCTCCAATGCACACCGGTTATAAGTCCCCAGGTTGTCGAAGATCGGCTCGAGAGCGGTGAAGTCATTATTCGCTATCCAGTAACCATACGACCGTTTTTTGCCAGTTGGGTCAAACGGTTCGGAGGGCCTGATGATTACGTACAGACGAAAAAGCTTCAGCTGGACAAGTTGGGCTCATCGGTTTGGGATTTGATGGATGGCAAG
>JASFGZ010000167.1:0-8784 GCA_050123495.1 Desulfobacterales bacterium | reverse complement strand
ACAATTCAAAACATAGATATTGAACGTAGCGTGGAGTTCTGGATAGGCATTCCAGTGTAATTGGAGATTTTTAAGTTTCAAGAATTACTAACAGACAATTTCTTTAAAAGTCAAGCGTCCTGGATTGGTTTTGGAGGCAGATTCAAGATTTTGTCTTGATTAATTAAATTGGCTATTAATCCGAACGTTAGATATGTGCAACTTATCGCATCTTTAGATCTGGTGTCAAACACGAGGCCCGAAAAATGCGGCTTTGGAACAATAATAAAGGAGTCCTCACATTTTATTTTTTTCCAAAAAAATCGTATACTTATTTAGCGTGAAATTACTCAAAACCGGGATCTCTGCACTTATTGTTTTCTTCTTGACATGCTAAATAATTTCATTAAAGATTACGTGTTGATTGATTGGTTTTTATGGCTTTAATAAAGAATTGTTCCTTATTCTGATGCCTTTTAAGGGATAATAATCATATTTTTAATAGTATTTACTTTTGTCTGAGCTAATATCACAGGGCAACGTTTGCAGCATACTGCGTCGGCCGCGGTTGCCCCATTGGCTTTTTCATATTGAAAACCCGAAATCAAAGGAGGTTTACCAATGAGAAGACTATTGATTATTATGTTGGCTCTGATTCTGGTGCCCGCGGCGTTTGCCGCGGATTCTGACCTGCTCCAGAAGGCTAAGGCTGAGGGACAGGTATCATTTTACGCGAACATGACGGCCATCCAGCCGATCATGGATGTGTTCAACGCACAAACCGGCCTCAAGGGTAAATATACTCGCATTTCCACCTCCAAATTCTTGGCCACAGTGTTGACTGAATACCAGGCTGGCAAGCTCATGGCCGATGTATTGCAAGCACCATTGCCGGTTATGCAAATGCTCAAGACCAAGGGTGTTCTGGCTCCTTACACATCTCCGTCCGCCGCCGGTTACCCCGCCTGGACCCGAGAAGACGACCATATCCAGACGTTCGGCATCGAGTATGTGGGTCTGATCTTCAACAAGGAACTCGTCAAACCAGCCGATGCTCCCACACGCTATGAGGATCTGACCGATCCCAAATGGAAGAACAAAATCGTTATGGCCAACCCGGCAGCCCATGCGACGACCATTTCATGGCTGGTCGGACTGAAGGAAAATGTCTTTAAGTCCGAAGCCCAATGGATGCAGTTCCTCAAGGGACTCGCAGCCAATAGACCGATGCTTGTGAAATCGTTCGGCCCCACACCGGCGCCCGTTGAAAGCGGCGAAAAACACATTGCTATCTCCATGCCTAAGTACATCATCACCAAGGCTCCGGCTCCCCTCGACTGGTCCAGGTTGGATGAGCCCCTGATGGGAACGCCTCGCGGCATGGCAATTTCTTCCACAGCCAAGAACCCGAATGCCGCCAAGCTGTTCATGGACTTCTGGCTGACCAAAAAGGCCATGACCAAGCTGTCCACCGAGGTAGGTGAATATGTCCTGACTCCCGGTGTGTACCCACCCATCGACGGCATGAACAAAGCCAAGGTCATCCCCATTCGCACCTTGACCGACAAAGAAATCAGCAGTTACGGCGCCATGTTCAAAAAAATATTCGAACTAGATTAAACAACAATCCCAGCCTGCCCGATGAAGAATAAAAATCGGGCAGGCTGTCGGCGCCGGGCACAGCTGAACCTGTAAGCCCTGCTGCAGGTCATTCAGCCAGGGCGCCCCGTCAAAATTACACTCCGAATTGCTTATGGAAATAAAGATCAAGAACCTCAGCAAATATTATTACTCCGGCGGTAAGACCATCAAGGCTCTGGACAACGTGAGCCTGTCGATCCCGGCCAACCAGATTTTTACCCTTCTCGGCCCGAGCGGATGTGGCAAGACCACTCTCCTTCGCTGTATCGTTGGGCTGGAAGCCCCGGACACCGGGGAAATCGTAATCGGCGATGATGTGGTTTTGTCCACTGAGAAGAAAATTTTCGTTTCCACGGAGAGTCGCGGGCTTGGCATGGTCTTTCAGACCTACGCCATCTGGCCGCACATGAACGTCTTCAACAACGTGGCCTATCCGCTCCAGACCCGCAAAATGCCCAAAGACGTCATCCGCAGCAAGGTCGAAAAGACGCTGCGCTTCGTGCAGATGGAGGGCTTCGAGGACCGGCCGGCAACCAAGCTTTCCGGCGGGCAGCAGCAGCGCGTGGCGCTGGCCCGGGCGCTGGTGGCCGAACCCAAGGTCATCCTTTTTGACGAGCCCCTATCCAACCTGGATGCGAAGCTCAGGGAAGAAACGCGAAAGGATCTGCGTGCCTTTCTGACCGAACTTCAAATAACCGCAATCTATGTAACCCATGACCGGATCGAGGCCCTGTCACTGTCCGACATCGTTGCGGTGATGAATAAAGGGCAGATTATCGAGACAGGTGAACCTCGCAGTATTTATTTAAACTCTAGCCACCGCTTTGTGGCCGACTTTATCGGCCGTACCAATCTGATCGAGGCCACGGTGACGGCCCAGGAGGAATCCGTAACCACCGTGGACTCTGCCATCGGCAGCCTTGCCTGCCGCAAGCGGGCCGACATGAAACCCGGAGACAAAGCGACACTCTGCCTGCGCCCTGAATTCATCCGCCTTAAGCGAGGCGATGCAGGTGAGGCACAAAATGTCTTCAACGGAAAAATCCAGTCACTGGTTTTCATCGGTGAAGCATTCGAAGGCGAGATAACCATTCATGACTCGCAGCTCTTCATCAAGACCGAGCCAGACTCTGATATCGAGGTGGGGGACAGTGCCAACTTCACTGTTGACCCGGACCATTGCCTGCTGGTCACCAGGTAGGAAAGGAAAAAACCAATGGTCAAAAAACGATCGGTCTTGACGCCGACGCTGATCGCCATTGTCGGCTTTCTGACCGTGTGTCCCATTGTCATGCTGATCTTTGGGAGCTTTTCCACGGGCCTAGGCGCCTTTGGCGAATTCACCCTGGATAAGTACATACTGGGATACACCGATCCCGAACTCGTCGGCATCATCGTCAATACGATCATTTTCGTCCTCGGGTCCTCCATGGTGGCCACCGGTCTGGCGCTTTTCCTGGCTTACCTGAACACGCGAACGGACATCCCTTTCAAATTTTTATTCAGGATCATCTCCATCATACCGATGATGATCCCCCACATCCTGTTCTCTGTCAGCTGGGTACTCCTGTTGAACCCGTCCAACGGGCTGATCAACCTATTCCTGCGCCAGATTCCCGGTTTCGAGGATTTGGCTATCAACATCTATTCCCTGCCGGGGATGATCCTTGTAGAGGGACTCCTGGATTTACCCATCGCTTATCTCATCCTTGCGCCGGCCATGGCTTCCTTCGATATCGCGCTGGAGGAATCCTCCAAAGTCTGCGGGGGAACCACACTGCGCACTCTGTTTCGAGTGACCCTGCCCGTATTGAGACCTGCGATCCTGGCCGCCTTTATCCTGTCGCTGGTTCGCAGCCTGGCCTCCTTTGCCGTGCCCTCAGTTATTGGTATGCCCGGGCGAATCTACGTACTGGCCACCCATATCTACCAATCTATCGCCACCGGATTTGCGGCGGATTTCGGCAAAGCCGCGGCCATCGGCATGACCGTCCTGGCAACCTCCATCACGCTGATCTACATCTACCGCTACCTGACTTCTGAAGGAGAAAAATACGTCACCATCTCCAGCCGTGGGTACCGGCCCACCGTAATCGAACTCAAGGGGGCTAAGTATCCTCTGTTCAGCATAGTGGGTATCCTGTCCATAATTCTCATCGTCCTGCCGGTACTGGTGCTGTTTTATACCTCGCTGGTACCCTATACCATGATCCCCAGCGCCAAGGCCTTCTCCATGTTGAGCTGGAAGCATTGGATCGAGGTTATCAATGACCCGATCTCTTTATTGTCTCTGAAAAACAGTGTGTTCCTCGGTGTGGTGGGCGCGACCCTCGGGGTGACGCTGTCCGTGTTCGTGGCGTACGTCATCGTCAAGATCCGATCCCATGCCTCCGGCATTCTTGAGTCGCTCTCCTTTCTATCTTTCTCCTTCCCGGGGATCGTCATCGGTGTGGGATTCATGTGGTTCTTTGTGCGCACACCCTTGTACGCAACCATCTGGGCCCTTCTCATCGGCTATATCGCCACCTATCTGCCCTACGGCGTCCGGCCACTGGCCAGTGCATTCATTCAGGTCCACAGCCATCTGGAGGAATCTTCTCAGGTCTGCGGCGCGGGCACATTCACTACCATGCGCCGCATCGTCATCCCCCTGCTTATTCCGGGCATCGTCTCCGGGTGGATACTCATGGCCACCATGTTCGTTCGGGAACTGACCCTCTCGGTAGTGCTCTCACGACCGGGCACCGAAGTTCTTGCAGTTCAGATTTTCCGCTTTGCCGAGGATGGTTTGTGGGGCCAACTGTCTGCACTAGGCATCATGATGATAATCATCTCCACGGCCCTGGTGCTATTGGCAACCCTTGTGGGTGTGAAATTCAAGCCTGTTGAAGAAGGAGAATAAGGGGTGAAATCACAGACATCTCTATAGGCGATCCCGACGCTCTTTCCCGGTCCTACCAATACAACTAGTGCGGTTTGCATCAAAACCGCATCTCATATAGAGGTGCAAAGGCAATCAACACGGCTATTTAGATTGCCGTGATTGTCAGGGAGCTATAAAATGGCCTATATTGATAACAGAAAAAATATTAGACAATTTTCTAAGACTGAAAGATCTCTTCCTCAGGAGGGAAGTGAAGTGTCTCTTTTAGATATCAATTTGGATGGAGATATGAAATGGTGATCACAAGAAATCCGATGAATGAGGTGCGAGTGCTCATTGCAATATCACAACATCACCCAAAATGGTGATGAAAATAGCTTAAAAATACCGAAAGTACAGATATGCAAATATATCAAAACTTTTTTATGGTATCAAAAGCCTTTGATAAGTTGGAGAAATCACAAAGTCTGAATAGATTATTAAGGCAAAAGCTGAAAATACAAAAAGGGCAGAGCCATTGCTGACTCCGCCCCTTAATTTTTAAGTGACTTTTCAAATCTTTTCAAATTCGCAAAGCGAGAATAAACAATCTGTTATTAATAATTGTCTATTCCAAATCGAAAACGTCAGCACCTTTTGCAAACCTAACGGTTTCGACTGTAAAAGAGCTGTAACCTAAGTATGCCATTGCTGCAGCAGTCGCGGAAGCATCATCTTTTGTAGGAACAGGATCAACGGCATACATAGTGTCTGTATTGTATGTAAGCTTTGCTTGAACCTCTATTTCATGTTCAACTGGCTCGAGATCAGTTGCAATAAAGGTGAAAGAGTTAGCAGACATTGTGTCAAGTATCAATTGAAGCTCTTCTTTTTCAAGGCAACTATCTTTAATTATATAAGTTCCAGTAAGTTCATCGTAGCATTGAGGAAATCCCCCACCAAACGAAACGATTAACTCCTGAGACCTTCTCGCAAAAATCACTGATTTGCCGGTTCTAACCATGCCGCCTCCATCAGTCATCGGTGGACCGACAATTACTGGATAGCCATCCACCAGGACTTGTATCTCGACCATTGCTTCAGCTTTTGCAGAGGCCTTTGCAAGTTTTCGACTCATTACAGTAGTATCAGTAGTCAATCCACATTCCGCAGAAAAAGTCATTACGAGGTCTTTATCATTAGGTGGTTTAACAGTTATAGGTTGAATTACGGTAACCCATCCTTCTTGATTAGCAATATTAGAGCTAAGCGGCACAGCAATAATCTCACCGCTGGTACCGGAACCTGCACTTATCTTAGAAGAAGGTCCCGCAAAAGCACTCATAAAACCAAATGCCATAACTAAAATAAATACCGAGCATGAAACAAATAATTTTTTCATTTTATACTCCTTTTTCTTTAATTCATACTTTTTTATCATCAATCTATTCCATAATAGACAATGAGGAGTCTTATCTCTTTTTCTTTTGTAAATTCCTCACCTCCTCTCATCTATCTTTTCTATTTTTAGATTTAAACTTATATGGGTCGCAGCAATCTAGATTTTTAGGCTACGACAAAAAAAAGCCAAACTAACACGATCATATGTGTCAGTTTGGCTTGCTGGCTAACCTTTTTGCATTATCTGAACAGGCGCTTGCTGGCCATTATATTTCTGGTAAAATTTTCAAACTGCCGACATTTTCAAACCGCCCCTTCTTGTTTTCTCTATACAGTAAAGCTTTTCTGCCTCTGGGTCTTTTATTATTAAGGGGTACATTCCTTTTCGGTCTAAGATACATATTTCCATACAACGCATATTATTGTTGAACCTTACTTCGAAAGATTTCTTTTTTGTTTGTGATAAATGACTACTTCTTTGCATCTAATATTTTGACCTGTATTTTAAAAGCATTAGAAGAATTAGTAAACGCAGCTGATTTCAGCAAGCCACGTTCCAATCTAATCAATGGCTATATTCAGTTAAAAGCTGGTGCTAAAACCTGATATCAAATTGAACAGCAGTTAAATAATATCCTCAACTCTTTTTTTCGTGCAAAAAATAGGCCATGATATAAAACTTCATTTCTATCCTTTTTTGCTTAGCTTTTATTAAACAACAGAAAGAATTTTTTCTAATAAATTAGAAATATTAGAATCTATAAATTCCTAATCATTAATATCGATCTACATATTATGCTACTATAAATTAAATTCATAAATTAAAAACGAAAGTTAAAAAAAATGTTCATAGCGTATAAAAAATCATACAAAAACGTGTCGAAGAAATGGATAAAATGGGGTAGAAATTATATAGTTCTTTTGGATGTAATATTGGATAACGAAATTTCAAATGTCGTAAATATGACAAAGTTTAAAACTTGGGGATTTACAATATATTATAATGGAGAGCCAAAGAAAAGAAGGTTTTGCAGATATATCTTGTTAAAAATTCAATATCAGCCGATTGCATGTATATTGAGAAACTACCAACATAAATGAACTCTCAGCCACAATATATTGATTCTTTTGACCCTCAAATTCCGGAGCGAATGCATCGGTTGTCGGCTATCCCTCGATCGTCATTAAGGTGACCCTTAAGCCTTATTTAACAAGAGGTCTTCAAAAACAACCTTATCGGAGTTGATTTTTCTCAGATCGCTATGGGACTTCGTCGATATGCCTGTTAAACATGTCATGACATCGGAACATGTCACCAAGAATAGATATTCTTTCACTGTTTATCGAGTCATAATTATAGAAAACTCATGATATGAAGCTGACTTCAATAACGAGTTAGTATGTTTTTGCTACTTTTGATTAAAAGGGAAAGTAATTGAAAAGATACTCTCTCCCAATGAAAAGCATTCGGATTTATCATTAAGAAAGGGACATACAGAAATTTTGCCTGGGCAGATATCTGTGTCGGCGGGTAGAAACTTACATCTTGTACTCTCAAAATAAACTGAAAACCCAAATCTTTCGGAGAAGGTCTTTATTCTAAGTAAGTCGGAACCCGACCCTCCAGCGTTAAATTCATATGGTGTTTTTGATGAATAGTATTCTGTCTCCTGGGTATGGAAAAAGCCCCCAAAAATCATCTTTTGATTTTGGGGCGTAATTCCAATGCCATAATCATGAAAATTCACCCGTATCTCACCATTTACAGCTTTGGCCATAATTTCGATTTTCCCTTCATCCGGTGTGTTCTCTATGGCATTTTTCAACAAACCACTACACGTTTTTTTAAGAATATTTCTATCCATAAGTAAGACAATATCTTTTTCAAAAGACTTAATAATTTCCAGTTCTCTCTCTCCCATGAATGAAATCGCTTCATCACACAACTCATGTAAGAAATCAGAGAGTATGATGTTTTCCATGTGGATTTCATCAATGCAATAAAGAGATTCTATATAAGTCGAAATATCATCTAACATATCTCCGGAAGTATACAGTTGCTTTTTTTCTTTCAGCTTTTCTATGATGTACAACGCATGTTCTACAACACTAACAATACTAGGCTCTTCTTGAACTGGCTTTTGGTTGAGAATGTCATCTATTTTGCCTTTAAGGTCCAACAACCTATTTACATTGCGAACCCCCCTTTCGATATGTTTCTGCATTTCTGGATTGTTATTTTTCTCTATTTCTTTAGAAAGATACTTAAATATCAAGGAAATGATAGCAAGCGGCGTTGTTAGTTCATGCGACAAATGATCAACGGCTTTCTTCTTGGCCATATCTAATCGTTTTTTCAGTTCCTCGCGGGCCAACTTTAATTCCAAATGAGTCTTTACCCTCGCTCGCACTATTGGCGGACTGATAGGTTTCGTAATATAGTCCACCGCACCAACATCAAATCCCATGGTTTCATCGGTAACATCACTTTTAGCGGTTACGAAAATAATCGGAATATTGGCGGTAATCGCACTGGCTTTGACCTGCCTGCATACCTCGTAGCCGTCCATGCCGGGCATCATGATGTCAAGGAGAATCAGATCCGGAGGTTCGGATTTAATGATTTCCAGAGCATCCTCACCATCCATTGAAACGCTAACATCGTAATCATCACCGAGTGTTTCAACGAGAATATCAAGAGTCGTTTCGGTATCGTCTACGACCAAAACCGTGCAGTTTGTAAAATCATGCATGGATCCTATCCTCTGCTTTCAGTTTTGTTATTATTGATTCCAATATCCCTTGAGCTTCTTTGAACTTATAACTTTCAATGAGCCTGCCAAGGTTAGCTAAATCCGGAGCGTATTCATCGGGCCAAGATAGGTTAACGATTTCCCCCA
>JASFGZ010000166.1:0-8795 GCA_050123495.1 Desulfobacterales bacterium | reverse complement strand
TGAGCCACAGGTTACGGAAGCGGTCAGTTTAAAAGAATTTAAAAAGGGCAGCCGGGGATTAAAGCCCGAGGAAAAACGACTGCGTTATACCGTGACATGTTCTCAGGATCTCAGAGACCAGTGGGTTTCGGAAAGGAGAGGGTAAATGCTACACGCCTACGGTGGACACATTCTCAGAGTAGATTTAGCCTCCGGTCACATTCGGCGCGAAAAAACGGATCCGGATTATATGCTACAGGTGATCGGCGGCCGCGGTTTGAATTCGACACGTTTATTCGATGAATTAAAACGGGAAATCGATCCACTTTCACCGGAAAATATGCTGCTTATCGGTGTCGGTCCGCTGACCGGCACCCTGTTGAGTACATCGGCATATATGACCATTTCCGGAAAATCTCCGTTAACCGGGATTCTGGGTGACTCAGCTGCCGGTGGGTTTTTCGGTCCTGAATTAAAACAGGCCGGTTATGATCAAGTTGTGATGACCGGCCGATCCGATCAACCGGTTTACTTATTTATCGCCGACGATACCGTTGAGTTGCGCGATGCGAGTCATTTGTGGGGCAAAGACATTTGGGAAACCACCGCCGCCATCCGTAAAGAACTGAACGACAATGCCATTCAAATAGCTGCCATCGGTCCCGCCGGGGAAAATTTGGTGAAGTATGCCACTGTTGCCTGTAACAATTCGCGCATGTGCGGCCGCACGGGTATGGGGTGTTTGTTTGGTTCCAAACACCTTAAAGCAGTGGCGGTCAGAGGCACAGGGCAATTAACCCTGGCTGATCCCCCGGGATTTCTTCAACTGTGCCAGGAGCTGGATCAACGAATCTTGAATCATCCGGAATACGAAAAGCGAAATGCGATGGGATCCACCCTCCTGATGAAAGCACTCAACGGGATTGGAATCTTGCCGACCAATCATTTCCAGGAAGGTGTATGCGGCTATGTCGACGCGATCAGCGGTGAACGACTGGCGCAAGAATATAAGGTCAAAAATAAATCCTGCTTTAATTGCAATCTTCACTGTTCCCGATATTACCTGACCAAAGAGGCCGAAAGCGAAGGCCCGGAGTATGAAACCCTTTGCAGCTATACCTCGAGGATCGGCATTGATGATCTGGAGTTTGCGTTGAAGATGAACGCTTTTTTAAACCGGATGGGCATGGATTCCTTGAGCTCCGGTGAAACCATCGGCTGGGCTATGGAGTGTGTCCAGCGCGGTCTTCTGTCAAGCGATGATTTCGACGGGCTCGATTTTACCTGGGGTGCCACCCGGACCGTGGAAAAACTCCTCCCCATGATTGTTTATCGTCAGGGCATCGGGGACGCATTTGCCGAAGGGACCCGCAGTCTGGCGCAGCGCTTCGGCCGGGGCACGGAGGCATACGCCCTGCATGTCAAAGGGCTGGACGTGATCTGCGGGGATCCGAGGGGCATCAAGGCTTTCGGCCTGACCTACGCCATCGCTTCCCGCGGCGGCGACCATCTCAGAGCGGAACCGTTTTTTGAATTGACCGAACGATACGACGAAGCCGAGCGACGCTGGGGCATACGGGAAATTGCAGATCGTTTAGCCGACAAGGGCAAAGCTGTATTGGTTGAACATACCGAACGTCAGGCCCTGCTCACCGATTGCCTGACGATGTGCAAAAATATCGGCTTGAGTATGGATATTCTTGATTTTGATTTTGCTTCGCAATTATTACAAACGGGCACCGGACTTAAATTTACAGCCGAAAAAGTCGATGAGGCGCTTAAAGGCGTGATCGCAAGAGATCGTCTGATGAATATCGATTTCGGCATCGATGCCAGCATGGATACGCTTCCCAAACGATTTACGCATGAACCTTTGAACAGGGGGGCTTCAAAAGGACAGGTTGTTCCAGTAGATCGTATGGTCAAAGAGTATTACGAAGTTAAAGGATGGAATAAACACGGCGTGCCGAAATAACAAGATAAGGATGCGCCGGAAGGCATCCATTCCGCTACCTGAATCGTGTATGAAAATGAATGCGAATATGAAAGCCTCCGACTCGTGCAAAATTCAGGTACTGACTTAGAAAGATATCAGACAGTGATGGCGTCCTGGGATCAAATGATTTACACGGGCCTGATAGGTCTGAAACAGACTCACGCCGCCTGTGGTGGATAAAAATTCGCCAATATCGGTTGATACAATTTCATGTTGAAATGATGGCAATAGGGCTCACATTTCGAAAGCAGCAGGAAAGAAATGTTTTTGTTCAGGTGCTTTCTTTCTTCATCAAGGGTATCGAAATTGCCGCCCCCTTTTGAAATGATCAGATCGGAGCGGCGAACCAGATCGTTCACTTTACGGGAGCATCTGCTCAACAGGGTGCCCGGCACGGGCCCGTCAATGCCATTTTCAATAACGGTTGCGATCTTATTCAGGCCAACTGATTTTGCTTCCTTCAGGGTGGCGTCATTCAGGGTGGGCACACTTCTAACCACAAAGGTAATCTCGAGTTGATGTATTTTTTTTATGGTTTCGATCAATAATTTATCGAACACAATTTCGCCGGCGTTATCTCCGAAAATCAACAAATGCTGACTTGCTTTTAACTGCTGCTTAAACTGTAAATAATTCTCCTTTGAAAGCGGTATCTTTACTTTTTCTGAAATTGAATTTTCAATGGTTACTGACGGATCCGCCACCATCAGATCCATAGAATTTCCCAGTATGGATAGCTTGACAGCCATATAAAGCGGGTCGGCGGCTGCATTCACCATTTTTTCCAGATACGGGTACAAATCCATAATCTTATCATTTTGATTTGATTTTTCTAAAGAAAACGGATCAAGTGTATCGACCCTTTTTACAATTTTTCTCCATATATCTTCGATGACTTCCACGCTGGTGGTATCCCAATCGAGGCCGTGTAAGGCCGGGATTTCAAGAATATCCGTATATAATGTTTTAACTGAGGTCTCATCGAGGGGCAGTTTTCGAAGAGATGTGAGTGTCATTCTGAGTATGCAAGGGATGCAATCTGGTCTGAGTAACATAATTTTATCTTTCCTCAATCATTTGATGCATCATTTGGGCTGCAATTTCAGCAAATGCCGGATCATTAATGTGATGATCTACTTCCGTGATTTGAATATGATGATCGAGTTTCTCCCTGAGACATTGGGTGAAAAACATGTTCATTGGTGGATCATACAGGGGACCTTCATCGCGATCCGCTTCCGACCAACCCTTTAAAGGGATCAAGATTTTTATAGTTGAAGCGTCTTTATTCAATTTTTCGCTTAGCTGATCGGCTAACGTTCGGGTTTCGTCTTCGTTCAGGCGAATGGCGGAACGGAAGTCATAAAAGAAAATTTTGCGATCTTTATATTGTTCCGGAATATTATGGCGGGTGAATTCTAAAACCGCACAATCAAGCCCGCCCGGCACAACCAGGCGGGGGATGGATTGTCCGGCGACCGGTTCAAATCTTGCAGGCCCGATATCACCGCAATAGCCATCGAGCAGATGATCGGCCAGTTCATGGGTGGCCAGATCTAAAATGCCGTGGAAATAACCTTCGGCCGCGAGTTCCTCCATGGCCATACCGCCGGTGCCGTTGGCATGAAATGCGACCACCTCATATCCCAGTTTTTCAAGGGCTTGTTTGGTTGCCTCAGCCCCCGGCGTGATGAAGCCGAAAAAGGGCAGGGCGATCCGCTTTTTTTCTTCTTGAGGCTTCCAGCGGCTCTGGACCATGCCGCAGATGCCGGCGGCGGCTTTATCCAGGATCCGGCCCGAAACACTGTTTATGCCCAGCAGGTCGGCAACACTGTGTATCATGGTGATATCTTTGGTGCCGACTGTTTTTGCCATGTTACGGGAAGCCACGGTGGAAACCATAACTTTGGGAACCCCCAGCGGCAGCTCATGCATAATGCAGGTAGCAATGTGGGTACCGGTGCCGCCTCCGGCAGAGATCATCCCCGAGATTTTGTTAGTATGATAAAGATGTCTGATGCGGGCTCTGGCATCCTGGATCATGGCATCTATCGCTTTATCCCGGCTCACCGATACGGCCATGTTACCTTCGATCACCAATTTGTATAAATCCAGATCAACATCAACAGGAGACGGCAACCGTGTGCCCACATTGATCGTCAGGGCGGCAAGCCCTCTCTGTTCGATGCGGTCTTTAAGAAAAATATGCTCTTCGGCTTTGGAGTCGAAGGTCCCGACCACTGCGATGGCAGGTTTTTTGTTCATGTTGTTTCCCATTTTTGTTGAGAAGGGGTCAAGTCTGCTCTTGACTCTTAGTTATTTAGAATTCCAATTTCGAACGCGATTTCTAATGATTCGATTTTAGTTTAAATTTTATTTAGACTAAAAAATCCATCCTCGTGCCACACCAAAGGAGGTCTGCCCGTATCGTTCTGCTGAACCACCCGCCCCATGAAAAGGCGGTACCCTTTGATGTCGCTGGTGCTTTCGACCTCACATTCCATCCAGGCGGCCGCCCCGTCCGGAACGAGTGCCTGACCGGTATCTCCCGGGCTTACCTTAATGGAAAACCGTTTAAATTTGTCTTCTTCTGCGCCTTTTAAGCTGCCGACCTGCATGGCCAGTTGTTTTTGATCTTTGGCGGCGATTACCAGGGTGAATTTGCCTGATTGCGAAATTAACCGTTCTGTCAGGTGATCTTTGGCAACACTGATAAGCAGCAGCGGTTCTTTTTCAGAGACAAACATAGCCGTGGCGGTCATGATGTCTCTTCTGTCCTCATGGGCAGTACTGACAAACACCACCGCACACGGCAGCCAGTAGAAGACATTATTTTCTTTATCCATTGTTTTCACCTCCTTGGATGCGGTTTATGGATTTGGTATCACAATGGAACCGTTCTTCTTCTTCCATTGAATACAGGTAACCTCCTCAACAGCCCCTTCAGCTTCACGGCATTCGTTGCAATAAATACATTTCAGGATTTCCCTTTCACGATCTGCCTTCTGGCGATAACCACTTCGAGCGATTTTCAGAAAATGGATGATCTGGGGTGCAATTTTTGCGTCAGTTTCCCCGTGAAGGCGATTCGAAAAGAAATGAAACGTATCAATAAAGATCGATTTCCGCAAGTCCGGCGTTGCTCTTATGACTGCAATCCACTTATGATTTTATCTATAGCCGTTATAGAATGCATATAGGGTTAGTCGGTTGAGTTCGACGGCTCGTTGAGCCTGTTCAAAATAGGAAAATGTCTTTTTACCGGCAAACCGGCAAAACGGGCAGACCGGCGCAATTTAGGATATCACGGCGCCTAATCTAATTGACTTTTAAGATGATAGTTGCTTTATTTTTCTTATTCCTAAATTGAGTGATTATGCGATGAAAGCGTGGATCAAAATTGAAAGGATACCGGGTGTTCTGGCTACCGCTTATGCGAAGGCCACCGGAATGGTAATCGAAAGCTATTATCGCCCGGTAGCTGGAGAAATTGTCGCCAATCTGAACGAAGGTACCATTTTGGATCTGGGTACGGGTCCGGGTTATTTGCCGGTCGAAATAGCGAAAAGATCTTCAACGATAAACGTCATCGGGGTTGACCTCAGTCGTAAATTAATTGAAATGGCGCGTTCAAATGCTGCAAAAGCAGGCCTGGCGGATCGGCTTACTTTTCGAGCCGGAAACGCCGGCAGATTGGAGTTTGCCGATTCATCCTTTGATATGGTGATCAGCACCGGCATGCTGCATTCGCTCAAAGAACCGGTAAGGGTATTGCAGGAGATTCACCGCGTTTTAAAGGCGGGTCGGGAGGCATGGATTTTCGATCCGGCCAGAGTGGCATCACAGGTTGATCGGAAAAAATGGAAAGCATCGCTTACGTTGTGTGAACGATTTTTTCTTTGGCTGTTTAAATTATTTGGTTTGCACAAACCCATCAATATCTATTCGCGCAAGCAGGCAATTGCTTTGATCAAACAGACTGATTTTAAAAATTTCTCGGTTGATGAAAAAGACAAAGAGATAAAAATAAAATTGAAAAAGGAATAGGGATTAAGGTCCGAGGCGCAAGGCCAAAGGCTCAAGGTGATGAATTTCAGGCATTCAATACCTCGTGCCTCGTGCCGTGAACCTCGAGCCTCGCACGTTTAACATTATAATTCGTCCAAGGTATATGGATACTATAAAACCAGCCTCCAACGGAGTTAGCTACCATGCACATTTACCAGAAAATCTATGAATTCGCTGCATCGGCCGGTGCTTTTGAAGGATATGTTTACCGGAGATCCAATGCAGAAATTGATATCAAAGCGTTATTAAACTGGGCGGATAATCTGCTTGATGCTTATAGCCATTTGGCACCTGATGTTCGGAGTGAATTTCAATCTTCATGCGACCGGACCCTGGGGAGGGCATTAAAATCCCTTGTTCTCGAGCTCGGGCAGGCGCATGAGGTTATCGGTAAGCTCAAGAAAATGATTGAAGGCGAATTGCCGGATTCTGCTGATGATTTTCAGAAAGAGAAGTGGTTTCAAAACCCCATCTGAGGCCCAATGGCTGCGTTGACCCGCAAATTGAAATACTCACGTACTAACGTGTACGCTCCGTTTTCAATTCACGGGACGCCTTACCCTTGAACCTGATCTGAGGTCTTAAAACCACTTCTAATTACATTTTGAATTTTGGATTTGTTGACAGAATGATCAGCAGAGCGCTAAATTCCGGCACATTTGAATCCACAATCCAAAATCTAAATTCCAAAATCAAGAAAGCGGTTCGGAGTATGAGACTTACTTAAATTAAGTTATTATTTTTCGAAACTAAGACTCTGATATGACTGAAAATTGGATCATAGCAGGAAAGATCGTCTGCGGTGTGAAACAGGGCACATTTTTTACGCAACTGGAGTGGTTTCAGGAGCAGTGCGCTGATAAATTGGGTTTCAAACCCTACCCGGGAACCCTTAACCTGGAAATATCCGGGGAATACCTTCCGGTCATTGCGTCCCTGAATCGGGAAGAAGGGATTGAGATCATTTCACCGGATCCAAAATTTTGCAATGCCAAAGCTTTTTTGGTATCGCTGGGAGAAATCAGCGGCGCCATCATCATGCCCGATGAAAAAGTCAGGGTTCATGGCAAAAATATTATCGAAATCGTAGCCGCTTCAAATATAAAGGCGTCTCTGAATGTCGGGGATGGTGATTTTATCAGCATAGCAATCAGTCGGTAGCCACTAGAATCTATCTCAAAAATGCGTTCAAAGGTCCATGGCGGTGTTGCGGAGCGGCTCAAAATGCTCACATACTGCCGTGTATGCTTCGCTTTCGAGCCGCTCCGCGCCTTTTGAACACCTTAATATATTAAATCTAGATGTGAAATCCCGTTTTAAGCGGGGGTTGAACACCTTAATATATTAAATCTAGATGTGAAATCCCGTTTTAGGCGGGGGTCGAGCACCTTACATATATTAAAATCTAATGCGAAATTTCGCCTATTGCGGGGCCCTGAACCCTGATCCACATTTTTGAGATAGATTCTAATATCCCGAATTATGTTTTAAGTATATAACAATAAATTAAATAAGTTGAGTTTTATTATTAAATTAAAACATGAACTATGGTCGTTGAACAAAATAAGCTGTCTGTGCATGCTGTAATTTTTGATATGGATGGTACCCTTATCGATTCAATCGACATTTATTTTAAAATTGTTGAAATTGCTCTTGAACGGCTCAAGCTGCCTCAGGTTTCAAGAAAGAGGATTTTGGATGCCGCCGAAGACAGGGATTTTAGCTGGGAATTGGTTTTGCCGGGTGAAGTGCATCATAAAAAAGATGAAATTATTGCGGCCGCCTGGGAGATTATCGATGAGATTGCGCCGCAGATGTTTGCGGAAAACCTTAAGCTCATTCGAGGTGCCGATCATATATTACAAAGCATCTCCACAAGCATCCCAAGGATTGGCCTGGTGACGTCCACCCAACGGAGGGATTTAAAAATAAAGATGCAGCCATTGAAAAGTGCTGGCGTTGAGAAATTATTCGAGGTCATTATCACGTCCGATGACGTCCAAAAGAGAAAACCGGCCCCCGACCCGCTCATCGCATGTGCGCAAAAACTCCATGTGGATTCAGGCAAATGTGTCTATATCGGCGACACCCGGACCGATATTAAAGCCGGTAAAGCAGCTGGCATGAAAACGGTCGGTGTGCTAACCGGATTCGATGATTACGATATGCTGGCAAAGGAAGGCCCCGATGTCATCATTGACAGTATACGAAATTTAACGGAAGTGCTCGAGATTTAATATTTCAGAAAAAGATGTTCTATGGGAGGAAAGGAGAAACGATGCTCAAAAATCCATTGCTGCTCATAGCACTCAGTTTAACCAGCCTTGTTGCCATTTGGGGTATCGTTGACACAGCAGGGCTTGCCCAATTCTCCTCAACTTTAACAGGGGTCCTGTTCACCAGTCGTGGCTGGTTTGTCATGCTCTCTGTAAGCCTGCTTTTAATCTTGTGCCTCTGGCTCGCCATTTCTCCATACGGCAAGATCAAACTTGGTGAAGATGATGATGAACCCGAGTTTTCCACGGTTAGCTGGCTGACCATGCTTTTTGCTGCCGGAATGGGCGTAGGGTTGCTTTTTTGGGGCACGGCTGAGCCTCTTTCCCATTATAAAGTTATTCGTAACTATACCGACAATTTTCGTGCAGCAGAGCATGCACTTTTTGTTACCAACTTTCACTGGGGACTTCACGCCTGGGCCATTTATGCGATCACCGGTCTTGCCATGGCCTATTTCAGCTTTCGTAAAGGCTAT
>JASFGZ010000165.1:0-8815 GCA_050123495.1 Desulfobacterales bacterium | reverse complement strand
ACAATGGCCGCAAAAAGATGTGAACTGTAGCGATCAAAGTAAAACGTCCGGTGTTTATCCTCCTTCCGGCGGGCTTTGGCCCGCTTGCCGGAAAATAAGAAGTACCTCCATTTGGGGAACTGATGGACACGCCGGTCCTCCCCGCTGCGCTTTTCAACGTAATCGGGGGAATCGGAACCAGGTCTTGAATTTTTCTTAGAATCAAATACTCCGGCCATTTTGATCCTTTACCGATAAAATTTAGGATTCATTAATCAAGCAACCATTTAACCGTTTCTCGGAATTGAGCGAGAACCGCACGAATTTCCGATAGGATCATATCGGAGTCAACGACCACCCGCAAAGCGGGTGGCTTGGATTTTACCGCCATCGGCGTTAAAAGACAGGGGCGCGAAGTGCCCTAATCGTTGCGGGTGAAACCGGGTGCTTCGCACACGGTTTGGAAAACCCAATAGGTCAGAAAATCATGCCCCTATCGCCTGCGTAAGTCATCTTTATAGCAGAACCTATATCAATAATGTATCTAACGCCCAATATCGGCGGATTTGGGGCAAAACTTTAGAACCTATCTCAATGACGGTTTTGAATGAATAGAAAAACCCGGGCGCTTTCAAAAGAAACTCATTTTGCAGCAATCAGGATCAGATTAAATAAGGTCGTTCACCTCGCCAGGTGCTTTGACAGTGCTGCTAATTTAATATAATATGACAGGCTCCCGGGACAGCATGGGGATGGATTCATAAGCATTCAGCCACCGGTTATTAATGTCATAACAGGGATACAAGATGCAGGAAATTCGTTTTCACGGCCGTGGCGGTCAGGGTACTGTCGTGGCCTCGATTCTGCTGGCAAAGGCGTTTTTCAAAGCCGGCTACGAGGTTCAGACCTTTCCGCTGTTCGGTGTCGAAAGGAGAGGCGCACCGGTCGAAGCGTATTTGAGACTGGACAAACAAAAAATCCTGACACGCAACAATGTGTACACCCCTGATCATGTGGTCGTCCAGGATGCCAAGCTGCTCCAGAGTGTGGATGTGACCCGAGGGCTTAAACCGGGCGGATGGATCCTGATAAACACGCCTAACCCTCCTGAAAGACTGGAGACATTTTCAGGCTATCGACTGGCTTTTGTTGATGCCACCCAGATTGCTGTCAAATGCGACCTGGGAACCCGAACGCATCCCATCATTAACACCGCCATGATTGGCGCTTTTGCCCGGATGATGGGCATACCGCCGCTGGATATCATTTCAGAAGCCATTCGAGCGGAAATCACAACCAAACCCGATAAAAATATCCAGGCGTCCAAAGAAGCCTATGAACAGGTCAATTTGAACGCAAAAGTAGAGCGAAAATGAAAGATTATAAGACTTCAGGTAATAAAATTCCTTTATTTCTGCCCCATTCATCTGCTTCGACAGCCCTCAATAAAACCGGTTCCTGGCGCTATGTCCGTCCCTTATATGATGAAAAGACCTCACCATGCAGCGCAGCCTGCCCTGCGGGCGAAGATATTGCATGCATTGAAATGCTCGTATCTCAGAATTTGATTACCGAAGCCTGGGAAACGATATTAGAAGAGAATCCGTTTCCGGCAGTATGCGGCCGCGTCTGTTTTCATAAATGTGAAGGCGCCTGTAACCGTGGCCAAATGGATGATCCGGTAGCAATTCACCATCTGGAAAGATTTGTAGGTGACGCGGCAATCAGCAGCAAGGAGATATCCAGAATTAAAACCCTTCCCGACAATGGCAAAAAAGTGGCCATTGCCGGCTCGGGTCCCGCGGGTTTAGGGGCGGCTTACTTTTTAGCGCGTCTGGGATATGGTTGCGAGGTATTCGAAAAAAAGTCTGATCCCGGCGGCATTTTACGCTGGGGCATACCGATCTATCGGCTGCCCCAGGAGGTACTCGAAAAAGAAATCAACCGTATTGAAAAATTGGGAGTCACCATACATTGCCGCACCCCGATCACCAGTGAAATGCTGGAAACCTTCCAAACTCAATATGATGCTGTCTTCATTGCTTGCGGCTACGGGCGTGCCATCGATCTGCAAATTGAAGGGGCACAAAAAGCAATCAACGGACTGCAATTTCTCCATAAAGTAAGGGCCCGGCATGAGGTGTCGGTGAATGCAAAGAGCACGGCAGCTGTGATCGGCGGAGGGAATACCGCCATTGACGTGGCCCGCACGTTAGTGCGGCTTGGCGTTAATCCCATCATTGTGTACCGCCGGCGGCGACAGGATATGCCCGCCTTCGATCCTGAATTGCAAATGGCCTTGAATGAGGGCGTAAAACTAAGGGAGCTTCTAACCCCGATAAAAATTAAGGATGCCGGCAGCGATTGGGCGGGCCAGCAGACCCCATATGTGGTGACGCTGCAGAAAATGAAGGTTAGCGCCACGGAAATCGAAGGCCGGGCCCGGGTGGTGCCGAACGGTGATAAAACAGAAACGCTTCAGATTGACCATATCTTTACTGCCATCGGTGCTGAACCCGCAGATCCCTGGCACAATGTAGCGACCGGCAAACATCCCTCTCTAAGCTTGAGCCATTGCGAACTCGTTAATTCCGATGTGCCGATCGCCTATGGTGGCGATCTCACCAACCGTGTGAAAAGTGTCGCCGATGCCATTGCTTCCGGAAAACAGGCCGCCATTGCCCTGGATACTTACTTCAAATCAGGATGGGATGCCGTAAACGAAGCAGTTAAACGCTGTCAGGTCGGTACCGGGCCGATTGTCTCCATGGCGATGTATTTGAACAAGGAGCGCAAAGATAGAAATCCGCATATTGTATCCTATAGCGAAATCAACACGCATTATTTTAAAAGCGCTCCCCGAACGATCGCACCGGCATTATCGCCCCTTGATCGCAGTCAATCATTTTTACCGGTTGAATACACCCTTTCAAAGGAAGCGGCCCTGGAGGAATCCCGCCGTTGTTTTAATTGCGGCGTCTGCAACGCATGTGACTACTGTCGCCTGTATTGCCCGGATATATCTGTGATTGTGGAAAATGCCAGACGATCCATCGACCTGAACTACTGTAAAGGGTGCGGCCTGTGTGTTACAGAATGCCCCCGCAATGCGATGGCACTGAAGGAGGAAGACATATGAGACAGGTCGCCGAAGGAAGTCAGGCCGTAGCTGAAGCCGTTCGACTTGCTAGCGTCCAGGTGATCGCTGCCTACCCCATTACACCGCAAACTCATATAGTGGAAGTCATTTCGGAGTTCTGCTCCAACGGGACGTTGAACGCCCGTTTTATATGTGTCGAAAGCGAGCATTCGGCCATGGCGGCGATCATCGGAGCAGCCAGCAGCGGCGTCCGCACGTTTACGGCGACTTCTTCCCATGGTTTAGCCTATATGCATGAACTTTTGCACTGGGCATCGGGAGCCCGCCTGCCCATCGTCATGGCAGATGTCAACCGCGCCCTGGGACCGGGGTGGAACATATGGCTGGACCAAACCGACAGCCTCAGCCAGCGCGACACCGGCTGGATTCAGCTGTATTGTGAAGACAGTCAGGATGTCCTGGATACAACCCTTATGGCTTACCGGCTGGCCGAGTCGGTGAATCTGCCGGTCATGGTGGTGTTAGACGCCTTCTTCCTTTCGCATACCTATGAACCGGTCGATGTGCCCGATCAGAAACCGGTGGATAAGTTTCTACCGCCATTTTTACCTCGCTTTCAACTCGATACCGGCAATCCAGGCGCCTTTAATCAGTTTGTGGCCCCGCATGCCTATATGGAAATGCGCTATAATATTCAAACGGCCATGGAACGGGTCCCCGAAAATTATTCCCGCATTGCTGAAGAATTTGAGATCATCTTCGGCCGTCAACACAACCCTGCAGAGGCAGTGCAGTGCGAGGATGCCGAAATCATTTTCGTAACTGCCGGAACGACGGTCAGCACCTGTCGCCTGGCGGTAGATCGTTTGCGCTCACAAGGTGAAAAAGCAGGCCTGCTAAAACTAAAAATGTTTCGCCCCTTTCCCGTCGATTTTTCCCGAGAGGTTCTCAGCGGCAAACAAAAAGTTGCGGTGGTTGATCGCAACTGTTCCTTTGGCGCCTCTGGTATATTTGCCCAGGAGCTCAGGGCCGCCCTGTATCATGCTAATGCGCCGCCACAAATCTTTGGATATATTGCCGGCCTTGGCGGTCGGGATGTAACTCCGGAAACAATTGAAGATATTTACTGGCAAACCAAAAATGCAGATAGCTCCCAAACCGAAAACATATGGATCGGGTTGAATCAGGAGACGGTGGAATCATGGCGCAACTAAATATGACCGATGGAGATTATTTTAAACCGGGACATCTGGGATGCCCCGGGTGCGGTGCCGCCATTGCGATCAAGTTTGCACTGAAGGCTTTGGGTGAAAAAATTATAATGGTCATACCGGCCAGCTGCGCTTCCATTATTGTGGGTCCTTACCCGCAATCTGCGCTAAACATACCGATACTACACACGGCGTTTGCAACAGCCGGTGCTGCCGCCAGCGGTGTCCGGGCGGCATTAGACATGAAAGGCGACACCGAAACGACGGTGCTGTCATGGGCGGGTGATGGGGGGACGTTTGACATCGGTTTTCAATCCCTTAGCGGTGCCGTTGAACGCAATGAAGATTGCATTTTTGTGTGTTATGACAACGAAGCCTATATGAATACCGGCGTACAGCGCAGCTCATCGACGCCATACGGGATGCGCACAACCACCACCCCGGGTCAGGACTGGAAAAAAACCCGTAAAAAAAACATTATGGAAACCATGGCCGCCCATCGGATTCCTTACGCGGCCACTGCCAGCATCGCCTTTCCGGAAGACATGATTGCCAAGTTTCAAAGGGCGAAAGAAAAAAAAGGGGGGGCGCGCTTCATTCATATTTTTGCCACCTGTGCGACTGGATGGGGAGCACCCTCAGAGATGTCCGTTAAAATAGCCCGGCTGGCTGTGCAGACCAATATTTTCCCGCTCTATGAGATCGAAAACGGAATCCAATACACCTTGAATTATAAAGGCGATCGTCCGGTAGAAGACTATTTGCAAATCCAGGGACGGTTTAAACATTTAAGCAAAGCGGATGTCGCCCAAATCCAAAAAATGGTAACAGAAGACTGGTACACCGTGTGCCGCAAAACAGAAGCGACGCAAACCTGATAAGTGCAGTACGAATTGTCACTGGGTACCTTAAAACGTTTTGATCTGAGGAGAACATGATCGAAATAAAGGAATCAAAGAAGCTGACGGATGAAAAGTGGCTAAACCTATTTAATGTTGAATATGTCGCCAAAACCGGTGATGTGAAATCGTGGCAATTGGTTACCCGGCAAAAAGAACCCAAATGCGTGACCGGCAGATATGAACGACCGGATGCCGTGGTCATCGTACCGTTTCACAGGGTAAAAGGTAAAATGGTCATTACCCGGGAATATCGGGTACCATTAAACGATTATGAATATGGATTCCCAGCCGGCCTGATAGACGCCGACGAATCTGTTGAGCAGGCCACGCGTCGCGAATTAAGGGAGGAAACCGGGTTAACTGTTAGTCGTTTTATAAAAATGAGTCCCCCCATTTACTCCTCTGCCGGAATGACCGATGAATCCGTAGTGATGGTTTATGTAGAATGTGAAGGGAAGCCTTCCAATTCAGCCAACACCGAATTTGAGTTAATTGAAGTTCTGCTGATCACACCCGCTGAAGCTTTTCGGATGAGTAGCGATCCAACACTTAAGTTTGATGCCAAAGCCTGGTTTGAGATCTCTCAGTTTGCTGAAAGCGAATAAATTATGCATGCTGATTCCTGCAAACCAAACTATGTTAAGGCAATTCCCAGATCCGGAATTATCGTTATTTCAATTTATATTGCCGCCCAGTTGCTGTCTGATATTGGAAGTCTGAAAATTGCTTTGGTTGCCGGATTCAGTGTCGACGCCGGAACATTTATTTATCCGCTTACATTTACTATCCGTGACCTCGTTCATAAGCAACTTGGGAAAACAGCCGCACGTACCGTGATTGTTCTGGCGGCAGCCATTAATCTTTTCATGGTGATTTTCTTCCAATTTGCCGCCTGGTTGCCGCAGGATCCCTCCTGGGGACTGGGCGAGGAATTTTCGACAATTCTCGGTCCGGTGTGGCGAATTGTTATCGCCAGTATTGTTGCAGAAGTGATCGGTGAACTGATTGATACCGAAGTATACCAATTTTGGGTCAGTCGTATCACCCGCAAGTATCAGTGGGCGCGGGTGCTCATCAGTAATGCCGTCAGTATTCCGATCGATAGTCTGATTTTTTGCTGGGGGGCATTCGGACTGACGTTACCCAATTCGGTTGTTTGGTCCATATTTTTTGCCAATGTCATTGTGAAAGGATTGGTGACGGTTGTCAGTCTGCCCGCTATTTATTTGGTAAGAGAGAATAACCCTGATTTGCCTCGGTAGCTGAAAGCATCTGAGCATGTTGAATGAAGACAACAGCTAATTTGAGTGTTATATTTATAAAAGGTTGAGCCCGTTGGCCGGCAAAAAATAAAATCAGACATATTTCCAATTCTAACAGTCACAACCGGCTAAGCCGCCTCAACCGGCCAACCGAAAAGGGGGACAAAAATGAAGTTTATATGTCCGGTATGCAAGACCGCCGGCGATATTCCCGAAGACGACTCGGTTCAGCCGGCGGTGCAAACAACCTGCCAGAAATGCGGCAACGCCCTGTCCATCGAGCGCGGAACGGGCCGGGCGGAAGCGCTATCTGCCGATAGCAGGATATCCGGTACGCGACCGAAATATGAAACATCATCCGTATTATCCATGCGCCCAACGGATAAGGGGAAAAAGGACTATGTGGCCATTAGTACATTTAGCGTCATATTAACCATTCTGGTTGCGACCGGGGTGTATTTTACCCTAAATCTTGAGCGGGGTGTCTTTAACAAGCCGCTTCAAACGCTCTCCAAAATGGTTGAAGAGGTTTCCCAATACGGCAAGATCATTTTTGGCGAATTTCAAAAAACGCGCCGGCCCGAAGGCCAAAAAGCGCAACGCGTAAAGAAGCATGTGCGCAGAGGTTACGACCATTACAAAGAAAAACGGTTTAAAAAAGCCCAGGACGAACTGAGTCAGGCGATTGAAATTGATCCGGAAAATGCCGAAGCCTATTTCTGGCGTGCCCGAACATTTATTCGAATGGGGCAATATGATGAGGCCATTGGGGACTTGAAAGAGGTCGTGGATTTGAATCCGCGTTACAGTCCGGCGTATGATAATCTGGGCTGGCTGCTTATGCGCCGTAATAAATATGATGAAAGCCTCACTTATCTGAACAAATCGATCGAATTGAAGGCCGATAACGGATGGGCCCACTATATGCGAAGCCGGATTTTTTTCAAAAAGGGGGACCTGCAGACGGCCTTAGAAAATGCCAAAACCGCCTGTAAATTGGATTACAAAGATGCCTGCCGGGATGCTAAGCGTTATGAATCCCAACTCGCAGAGCAAGACTGATATTAATCACGAAAACACCCCGGTTAAACTTATAATGGTTTAACCGGGCAGGCGAAATTTGAAACGCGCCGCGTGAACACGAAATCTTTGCATTTCTTCTTTTTCGTCTTTTCAATCTTTCGCCTGCCCTGTTAAATGCCTGCCCAATGAAATGCGGAACCTATTTAACCGGGGTGTTTTTGTGATAGATTTTTTATTCCAACCTGTCCGGCAAATGGATAAATAAAAAAATGTCCCAAAATGACTATTATCAGATTTTAGATGTGGATCAAAAGGCAAGTTCAAAGCAAATCAAAGAAGCCTATCGCAAACTCGCATTTAAATATCATCCGGATCGAAACAGCGCGAACCCGGAGGCGGCCGAAAAAATGAAAAAGATCAATGAAGCCTATGCCGTTCTTTCGGATACTACCAAACGTCGTGAGTACGACTCCCTGAGACAGCAGTTCGGTGCATCGGCCTATAGCCAGTTCAGACAAAACTACTCAGAGCAAGATATTTTCAGTGGTTCAGATATTAATCAAATTTTGGAACAGATGGCCCGGGCGTTCGGCTTAAGAGGATTTGATGAAATCTTTAAGGAGTTTTACGGCCAGGGGTATCAGCGTTATCAATTCCGGAAACCCGGATTTTTTGCGAAGAGCTATTATTTTTCAGGCCGCCGGCAAACCCAGGGGATGAATTATACCGGTTTGCCATTGCAGGGAAGTATCGGTAGACTCACTCGCTTTTTTTTAAAGCAATTCAGCGGGATTGAATTGCCGCAAAACGGTGCCGACATTAATGACACGATCTCACTTCGCCCGGAACATGCCCGGCAAGGGGGACCCTATGCCTACTATTTGCGGAAAAAGGATAAAAAGCTGGTTGTTAAAATTCCGCCGGGCGTCAAACACAATCAACCCATTCGTCTTACGGGAATGGGTGAAGAAGGAAAAGGCGGTGGTAAAGCGGGAGATCTGTACCTCAAAGTTCGTATCCGCAAACCGCTGCTCAAATCCGTAAAAAATTTTATTCGGAAAAGCAGAAGATGAAAACACTGATATGTCATGGGGATAGTCTGACGGAGGCTTCGGACCCGGACAACCCATCTATCTGGCCGTCATTGGTTGAAGACCGGCTTAAAATAAAGGTACTCAACAGCGGTATTGGCGGGGATACCACCGCTGGCCAACTGAGCCGGTTTTACCATGATGTGGTTGGGCATCGCCCCGACTATGTCTTAATTATGGGCGGCACCAACGACCTGTGGTGGGATCTCGACGTGAAGTTGATTCAGGCCAATATCTTTACCATGAC
>JASFGZ010000164.1:0-8848 GCA_050123495.1 Desulfobacterales bacterium | reverse complement strand
ATTGGGTGTTTTCAAACCGGGTGCTTTGCACCCGGTTCCACCCGCACCGATTAAGGCACTGCCGTGCCTTTGTATTTTCCCGCCTATGGCGGTAAAATCCAAGCCACCCGCTCCGCGGGTGGTCGGTGACTTCAGAATCTAGATTTCAGATTGTGGATTATTTAAAAGGAAATGTTCGCATAAATCAAATTTAACGTCAGGAGGAAAATCATCATGAAATTTGCAATCCCATTAGCCGAGGGGAAACTCACCGCTCACTTCGGTCACTGTCAGGAATTTGCGCTGGTTGATGTTGAAGACAATGAGATCAAAAATACGGAGACCCTCGTTCCGCCGCCCCATGAACCCGGGGTGCTGCCCAAATGGCTCCACGATCTGGGAACGAACGTTATTATTGCCGGCGGAATGGGTGCCAGGGCGCTGGATCTTTTTGCGCAAAACGATATACAGGTGGTTGTCGGCGCCCCATCGCTGACGCCCGAAGAATTAGTAGGCCAGTATCTGGACAATAGCCTCCAGAGCGGTGCCAATATCTGCGATCATTAAGCCGGAATTGAGTTAAAACTCAATTTGTTTTTTGCCCATTGTCGGTGGTCCGTTGTTAGCAGGAGACGGACCACCGGCTATTGATCGCGGACAGGGTCCGCTACACGCTTTTTGAGATTTAAAATTTAATCAACGGGGGCTCTAATTTATTAAGGTGATAGAGCAAAATAAATCTAATTTTTGGCAGATCCACTCCCGGCACTACCTGGAGATGGCTTTTCGCACCGATCGGCGAGAGATGATCAAAAATCCGGATGGTTATGGCAAGCGCGACGGAGACTGCGGCGATACGGTGGAAATGTACCTGTCCATCCGGAACGGATGCATTCAGTCCGTTTCTTTTGAAACCGATGGCTGCCTGAGCACCAACGCCTGCGCCAACACGGTTGCCGAGCTGACCGAGGGCAAACAAGTGGAAGCAGCCTGGGAGATCACTCCTGAAGATGTGATTGACTATCTGGAAACATTGCCGCCGGAAAATCATCACTGTGCGGAATTGGCAGTGGGTGCGTTTTATCTGGCGCTAGCCAACTATCAGGAATTTCGGCGTGACCCCTGGAAGAGGCTCTATCAGAAAAAGTGAAATATAGACGCCGGCCATTGGGGCCTTCACATACTTAAAATTATAAGGGGAAATAGTCCAATGCCGATTTATGAATACCGCTGCCATGATAAATAAGGGGCGGGTTCTTTTGCCACCCCTTATTCATTGCGTAACCTGCAGCCTTCCATTGCAGCAATCCATCTTATGATTCATCGGCGGGTTTTTTTTCCAGCGCATCGATGCGTGAATTGATCGCATCCAATGATTTCTTTAAGTAATCCGCCTCGGCTCTCAGCATGTCCATCTCATCGGCTGCGGAGGCTGGAAACACCGGACCGGCAACGGGTGGGTACCACCCGTAACCCCTGCCATAACCGCGCCGCAGGCCCGCACCGGGGCCGAATCCACCTCTGAAACCGCGTCTCAACCCCAAACCGCGACCATAGCCGTAGCCGCCGGCGTAGGCGGGAACTGTTCCCGCTGTGGCCGGGTTGCAGAGCCCTCTGGCGCCACCGGTCATGGGACCGGCGCCCATGGGACCCGTTCGATCAAAACCTGGCATAGGATCACCCCCTTCCGGTATGGTTAATTTGTAGAATCGTTGATTGATCATCTAAGACCGCCTACCTCGGCCTTGTCCGCCGCCTCTGCCTTTGCCCTGGCCCCGGCCGCCACCTCTGCCTGATCCCTGGCCGCGACCCCGGCCGCCCTGTCCTTGCGGTGCGGGGGTTCCGCCTTTAGGACCACATTTCCCCTGACCTCTTCCGGTTTTAGGACCCTGGCCCTGCGGACCTGTTCGATCTCCTTGTGGCATATTTCTCACCTCCCCTTTAATTAAAGTTATTGGTTAATTGTTATTTTTATGCAGTTTATGGCACAATAATTTTAATGGGGTATTTTAGTAATCTTGAAATGATAGAATTCCTCCAATATTCAATAGACAATTTTCAATATTCAATTTTGGTTTTGGCACTATGCTCTATGAGCTAGGGACCGGCCCGCCGGCCTCCTCTTCTGCGGCGCCGCCGACCCATGCCGCGAAATTCATATGTTCCGCCCTCGATTTTCAGGGCTTTTCCGATAACCAGGGCTTCAGCCACGATACTGCGAGCACCGGCGAGAATTCGGCCGTAAGTATGTCTGGATACCGCCATCATATTGGCGGCTGTTTCCTGATCCAGGTGCTCAAAATCACTCAGCCGGATGGCCTCCAACTCCTCCACGGACATAAACACTTCTCCGCTGATGCGCATGCCATGGGGGACAAATGCGGCGATGGCCGGATAACCGGATACAAATCTGGGCTTTTTGGGTCGCGGCATCGTCATTAATCTCCATTATGCTCATTTGAGCATAATATAAACCTCTAAAATCATATAGTCAAGAGAAAATATGCTCATAGGAACAAAATATTATATCCGGGATCCGTGCTGATTTGACCGGCCGGCTGCAAAGGGAAGCAGATGCGAGCTGACGTGTTACTTGAAATGTGAACTGACAAGAAGTTTGCCGATTCGGTTAGTCCTTTGTTTCTAATTTATTAATGCGGGTGATGATGTCTTCTAACTGTTTATTTATTTCATCGGCCTTTTTCTTGAGGGTTTCCAGTTCCGAATCATTTGAGACCGAACCAGATCCTTTTTTCGTCGAAGTGCTCTGGCCGGATAAACCACCACCACCGCCTATCGCGCGGCCACCCCCCGTTCCTTGTCCCATACCTCGGCTACCACCCATTCCTCGTCCCATACCTCGGCCGCCACCCATTCCTTGTCCCATACCTCGGCCGCCACCCATTCCTTGTCCAGGGCCGGAACCGGCTCCCGGTGCCATGCCGAAATGGCTATCAACGGTAGCTTCGCTTGTCGGTCTGAGTTGGCCCTTTTTAAATCTCTCAACGACCGCTTTAACCGTTCCGGTCTGACCTGCGAACAATTCAATTCCGGCTGCCGTAAGGGTTTGTGCGGCGTTTGGACCGCAATTGCCTGTGATAACGGCATCCACCCCCTTTGACGCCAGGAATTGAGCCGATTGGATGCCGGCACCTCCCCCTAAAACAGCACTTTCATTATTAAAAACTTCAAAGCTCATATCATCCGGATTAATAACCAAAAAATACGCGCACCTGCCAAAGCGGGGATCGAGCTGTGAATTTAAATCTTTTCCCGAAGAACTAACGGTTAGTTTCATTATTTCGCCTCCTTTTTTATCGAGCGCCTGCTAAATACACTTTTCTTTTGAGCGCTTTGTTGTGCATGATATGTGCCATTTCATGGAAATCAAATAAGTAATGTAGATTCAAGTGCTTAGTTCAATTGGAAATTAAGAAGAATTTGAAAGGGTCATTAAATTTAGAAAAATCGCGAAATATTGTTTGAAATTTTTCGAAATCCAACATTCAGCTGATCAAATCAAAACGCAGTTAAAAATTAGCCGGAAATTAATTCTTGATCCCAAAAGGGAATAATTCATCGGAGGTGTGCATGTTACGCAAGGTTGTTTCTCTGACCATTGGTCACTATCAAGGTCAAGGAATAATCAGTTTTTACCGATTAACGCCAATGTACCGACATCATATCCGGAGTCTCTGGCAATAACCGGACATTTCACTTTGAAAAAGAAGAAAATATTTTCGGGCCGGTTACAAAGAGATTCGTAATTTCCTTGGCCTTTGGCAACAATAACATCAGCGGAGTCATAAATATCCTTATCTCCTGTAATTTCATTGACAACCCGGTACACCTGTTGCGCAATCTCCGGTGGGGTAACATCAAGTGCCAGCTCAGGAATCATGAACGCCACTGAATTCAATACGCGCCGATGAATCATTTCGTCGTCGGTAGACATTTTGGCAGCTGCTAACGCCTGTCTGAAAAAGCAAGGGATACAATCTAGATATGTTTTCATAATAGAAAAAGTATAAGAGAGCTGAGAAAGAGCGTGTTGAACGATATCGGTCACTCCAGTTTTATTAAAGTTGTGATCTGCCCGGCAATTCATGCCGGGCAGGATCTACAATTGTGAACACCCATGGGTTTAATTTCGAATATGCTTCCTGGTTTTTTAATGCAATCAGAAACCAAGCGTGTCAGCGGTTTCTTCTGCTTTTAGATGCTCTTGCCATTTCTTGCCCCAGAGATCGGGAACGGTTTCCTCAACTTCAATGATTGATTCATAGGAGATATTAAGCTCATCAAATATCGTTGCCAATATCTTTTCGCTCGGTGCCAGCCAAACGCAGAAGCGCACGCCTTTGTCCTTATTATAGCAGGTTCGGATCCAGTTCGCATCTTCGACATTGGCAAGCTTGGCCCAATTCTCTTCAACTTTTTCCCATGGAGTGCTTGAGTCAGCATGGACCACCATAAATTTCAGCATTTTTTCCATTTTCACCCCTCCTTTTCCGGTTATTTAATGAATTTTTCTTAAAACAAAAGTTTACGGTGGAATTTGAAGCTTACGCCCTTTTTTAGGTTCAAGAGGCGAATGGCTGCTCCCAACATATCCACCCAAATTGCTGGGAGCAGAATCTGCAAAACTTGAGCGGTTTTTCCATGATATCGAACACCTGTTCATCTGTTTAAAATAGGGGTCATCTTTGTTTCGCCGGCGAGGCCGCTTTAGGCATCGGGAACGGATGTGGTACGGTTTTTTCATTAATATACCTAAGCATGGAGTATGCCAGCAGCGTGCATAGGTAAAAATTACATGAAATTAGATACTTATCTTTATTTAAATTAATAGACAGGATTGAATTGATTGAGAATTTAGAATAATTTCGAAATTTTTCTCGCAAAATTTCGAAATTATTTGTTATGGTAAGCTAAAAATTCACTTCGTAGTATCTGCGGCAACCTCGACAATTGTTTAACTTATTCAAGAATCGAAAAGATGCTGTTTTTCAAGGTTGGATATTAAGATGACCATTCGAAAGAAAATGATCCTGATTGTTCTGGCGTGTACGATTATCCCGATGTGTTTTGTCGGTATGCTTGGATTTTATCACGCTAGAAAAACCCTGGAATCCCTGCGAATGGAAAAATTGAAAAGTATTGCCGATCTGAAGGCCAAAAGGATCGAAGACTTTTTCGCCGATCAGAAAAAACACATCATGATTGCCCAGCAACGCCCAACACTAAAAAAATATGCCGCTATGTTTATAGAGTTTTCGGGCGACTTTTCCAGTCCGGTCTATGAAACCATCAGAGACCAACTGGACCGGTCCCTGAGGATATACGAGCCGGTTTATGATTTCAGAAACGTTATTTTGGCAAATTCGGCAGGCAGAATCGTTTACGTTTTAGATCGCTCCTCAGCACGGGAGTTACTTGGCCAGACCATGCCGGGCCTGCGGGGAAAATCATTTGTCGATGGTAAAAACGGAATCCAACTTTCAGATATTTTTGCAAGTAAAATCGAACCCGGCCGATTCTCCATGTTCTTTTTAGCACCCATCCGCTCTGATGAGGGACAGTTTCTTGGGGTAGCTGCTTTTGAGACCGATATGGCACCGATTTACAAACTCATTCAAAATGCAACCGGATTGGGAAAGACCGGTGAGACCTTAATTGCCAAAAAAGATAAAAATCAAGGATTGTTTCTCAACCCACTTCGTCATGATCCGGATGCAGCCTTAAAAAGAAAGGTTGTTTTAGGAGGAAGACAAGCCATCCCCGTTCAAGAAGCTCTCAAAGGCAACAATGGGGGTGGAATATCCGTGGACTACCGTGGGAAAGAGGTTATCGCAGCCTGGCGACACATTCCTTCGTTGGACTGGGGCATGGTGGCCAAGATAGACCTTGCTGAAGCGTTTGAACCTGTTAGCACGCTAAGAGATTTTGTCCTTATCCTTGTAATTACTGTCATTGCAATCAGCATATTTGCCGCTTTTATCGTTGCAAAATCTATTTCTGATCCGATTCAAATTTTACAAGCAGGTGCTGAAGAAATCGGGAAGGGCAATTTGGACCATAAAGTCGGTACCAAAGCGAAAGATGAAATCGGACAGCTTGGACGGACATTCGATCAAATGACCGAACAGTTGAAGGCCGTGACGGCTTCACGGGATGAACTGGACAAAGAGACAAAGGAACGCAGAAAAGCTGAGAAAGAGCTGCAAAAAAGTATGAGTAAGGTGGGTGAGCAGATCAAAAAGCTTAACTGCCTTTTTGAGATATCACGCCTGTTGGAGAGGCGCAGACTCACTTTAGAAGAGATACTCCAGGGAATCATTGAACGCATTCCACCTGCCTGGCAGTATCCAGAAATCACGAGTGCTAAAATTATCATAGAAGGTCAGGAATTCAGCACAGGAAGCTTTAAAGAAACCCAATGGACGCTTACCCAAAATATTGTTGTTCAATCAAAAACAGTTGGCGCTTTAGCTGTTTATTATCTCGAAGAAAGACCTGAAAGAGATGAGGGCCCGTTTTTAAGAGAAGAAAGAAATCTGATCAATGCGATTGCCGAGCAAATTGGAAGAATCATAGAACGCAATAGAGCGCAAACGGCTTTAGTAGAAAGCGAAAAACGCTTTCGGGATTTAGTCGAGCATTCTTTAACGGGCATATCCATCATTCAAGATGGCCAAGTCATTTATCAGAACCCGAAGCAGGAAAGGCTGTTGGGTCCATTACCGCGTCCGATTAAATTTACTGACACGGATTCCATCCACCCGGACGATATTGCAAAGGTAGATGCATTTTATCAAACTATCAGCGCAGGGAAATATCCGATCAGAGCTATGGATTTCAGATTTTATCCGCCGGGTGAAAAAGCCAATCGGGTCGAAATGAAATGGATCCACTGCCAGACCAGCCAGATAGAATATCAGGGCAAAGATGCCGTAATGGTGAATATGATGGATATGACCAAGACCAAAGAACTCGAGCATCTTCTGACCATCCAGGATAAGATGGCCTCTCTGGGTCGTGTGGCAGCCGGTATTGCGCATGAAATACGCAACCCACTTTCGGGGATCAACATATATTTAAATACCCTCAAAAAGTTCCATCACCAGGATGGAAGCGAAGAAAAGGTCGAACAGATACTGAAAAACATACAATCCGCCTCCATTAAAATTGAATCCGTTATTCGCAGGGTCATGGATTTTGCCAAACCCAGTGAACCGAAGCTGACGTTAATCGATATCAATGAACCCATCACAGATGCGATTAACCTTACGGCGGTGACGATGCGAAAAAGTGGTATAAATATTGAGACATTTTTAAGCAATGAGTTGCCCCGATCATATGCCGATAAAAATTTGATTGAAGAGATGGTTTTAAACCTGTTGAATAATGCTGCTGAAGCCATGAAAACCATGGAGGCCGTTAAAAACATTGCCGTTGCTTCGTTTGTTGAAAACGACCATATTATTATTCAGGTCTCCGATTCAGGCCCGGGCGTGCCGCAAGAAATCAGAGATAAAATAATAGATCCATACTTCACCACCAAGCACGAGGGTACCGGTATCGGTTTAAGCTTATGCCACCGAATCATTACCGATCATGGTGGATCATTGACTGTCTCTGAAAGTGAATTCGGCGGGGCGGAATTTCGAATAGAAATTCCAATTAGTCCATATAAATTTTCCAGGTAACCCGTATCCATAAACCAGGAGCGAATGATGATTACCTTTTCCATATACGTAATAGACGACGAACAAACCATACGAGATGGGGTCACGATGACCCTTGAGACCGACTATCGTATTCGGTCTTTTTCAAAGGCAGAACCGGCCATTGATGCTTTGGAAGAGGACCCGCCGGATTTAATTTTGCTTGATGTGGGTTTGCCGGGAATCGATGGAATTGAGGCCCTTCGGCAAATCAAATCCTCAAATCCGGATATTCTGGTCATCATGATCACCGCATATGAAGATGTCGACACCGTGATATCTGCTATGAAACTCGGTGCCTACGATTATGTGATCAAGCCGCTGCACATGGACGGCTTAGAGGTCACCATTCGCAATGCCCTGGATTCAATCCGACTGAAGAAGGAAATTCAAGAGCTCCAGGAAAAGCATCTGAAGGAAAACATCCCGTGTTTTATTAGTGAAAGCCATGCCATTCAGGATGTGATGGATTTCGTCAAAATGGTGGCGAAGAGCCCGGACACGCCGGTGCTCATCATCGGTGAAACCGGGACAGGCAAGGAACTAATTGCCAGCGCCGTTCACTATAACAGCCCGAATTTCAAAGCGCCTTTCGCCACCGTGAATTGTGCTGCCATTCCCAAGGACCTTATCGAAAGCGAGCTTTTCGGTTATGAAAAAGGGGCTTTCAGCGGTGCCGGAGCATCCGGGAAAAAAGGGTTAATCGAAGAATCGGCCAATGGCACCCTGTTTTTGGATGAGGTCGGCGACCTGAGCCTGGAAGCCCAGGCCAAGTTGCTCCGGTTCCTTGAACTCGGCGAGTTTTATAGAGTCGGTGGGACAAATAAACTAAAAATTCAAACCCGTGTCATTTCGGCCACCAATAAAGACATCGATAAAATGATCGAAGACGGTCTGTTTAGAAAAGATCTGTATTTTCGGCTGGGAGTGATCAAGGTTCAGGTACCGTCTCTAAACGAACGTCCGGAAGATATCATACCTCTGGCAAAATATTTTCTCCAGGAATTCAGCAATAAGTTTGGGAGAAAATTTACCGAAATTTCTTCTGAAACCAAGAACGCTTTGCTGGCTCACGACTGGACCGGCAATGTGCGGGAGTTAAAGAACCTCTTGGAAGGAGCGGTGCTGACGGGCAAAGGACC
>JASFGZ010000163.1:0-8853 GCA_050123495.1 Desulfobacterales bacterium | reverse complement strand
AAAAAACGGAAAAGATACTGAAGCGATACCTCACAGAAGACGACCCGTGTGCCAAGTGGAGTGTCTGCACCATAGGCAAAGACCGGGTCGAAGGGATACCCCCATTTGAGGAGCATCCCATGCTGCGCTCCCAGGTGCGGGTTGCCTTGCGCAACTGCGGCCTGATCGATCCGAGCAACATTCATCATTACATCGCCAAAGGCGGCTATGCGGGCCTGCAGCGTGCTTTGGGCATGAGCCCAGCCGAGGTGATCGAGGAGGTGAAGGCCTCCGGCCTCAGGGGACGCGGTGGTGCAGGCTTTTCCACCGGTCTGAAATGGGAATTCGCCCGTAATTCATTGAAAGACACCAGCTACATCGTTTGCAACGCCGACGAGGGTGATCCCGGGGCTTTCATGGACCGGGCGCTTCTCGAAGGAGATCCCCATGCGGTTTTAGAGGGAATGCTCATCGGGGCCTACGCCATCGGTGCCGCCGAAGGATTTATTTATGTTAGAGCCGAATATCCTCTGGCCATCGAGCGGCTGGTCAAGGCGCTGGAAGACATGGAACAATACGGGCTGCTGGGCGATTCGGTGCTGGGTAGTCGCTTTCGCTTCGACATTCATATCAAGGAAGGCGCCGGTGCGTTCGTATGCGGTGAGGAGACCGCCTTGATGGCCTCCATCGAGGGGCGTCGCGGCATGCCGCGGTCCAGGCCGCCCTTCCCCGCCCAATCCGGTCTGTGGGGCAAACCCACCAACATCAACAATGTCGAAACCTTCAGCAACGTGTCGGCCATTTTGCAAAATGGCGCAAGCTGGTACGCCGGTTTCGGTACCGAAAAAAGCAAAGGGACCAAGACCTTCTCCCTGGCCGGTAAAGTGCAGCGCACCGGGCTGATCGAAGTGCCCATGGGCATCCGGCTAAAGGAAATCATCTACACCATCGGAGGCGGCGGTCCCAAGGGCAAAGAGATTAAAGGGGTACAAACCGGCGGTCCTTCCGGAGGTTGCATCCCCGCCGACCGCTTCGATCTGACGGTGGATTATGAGGCGCTGGCGGCGGCCGGCTCCATCATGGGCTCCGGTGGGATGGTGGTGATGGATCAAGACACGTGCATGGTGGATATGGCGCGCTACTTTCTGACTTTCACCCAGGCCGAATCGTGTGGCAAGTGTCTGCCCTGCCGCCTGGGAACACACCAGATGCTCGACATTTTGACAGACATCTGCGCCGGCGACGGAACGTCAGCCGACATGGATCTGCTCACGGATTTAAGTGAAACGGTTCAGAAGGGGTCGCTCTGTGGTCTGGGCCAGACAGCGCCCAATCCGGTGCAGACAACGCTGCGCTACTTCAAGGACGAATATGAAAACCATGTGATTCATCACAAATGTAAAGCCGGCGTGTGCAAACCTTTGTTCCATTATGAAATCGATCAAGAACTGTGCAACGGATGCGGGCTTTGTGTGCGCAAGTGCTCCACCGGAGCGATCAGCGGCGAAAAGAAAGAGCCGCACCGTATCGATCCGAGCAAGTGCACCAAATGCGGTATTTGCTATCAATCCTGCAAGCAGCAGGCGGTCGCGATTCTTTAGCTGCCGCATAGACCCAACATCCATTGAACCCGATTGAGGAGGTCCGCTGTGAAAAACATTCGACTCACCATCGACGGCCAGGAAGTCTGCGTGCCAACCGGTGCGACCGTACTGGAAGCCGCCCAGAAAGTTGGAATTTACGTGCCGACGCTCTGCCACGACCCGCATCTCAAACCCTACGGGGCCTGTCGACTTTGTATTGTTCAAATCGATGGCCTGCGGGGTTTACCCACCGCATGCACAACCCCCGTCCAGGAGGGGATGGTCGTGGTCACGGAAACCGAAGAGATCCAGCGGATTCGGCGCGGGATCGTGGAACTGGCTGTCGCCGACCATCCGGCCGACTGTCTGACCTGTTTTAAAAGTGACGAATGCGAACTGCTGAGTGTCGCCCGCTACCTGGGTGTCGAAAACCAATCCATCGATCGCCTGCGTCGTCCCGCGACCAAGAAACCCTTGGACATTTCCAATCCGGCCTTCGATTTTGACCCCAACAAATGCATCCTGTGCGGTAAATGTGTCCGTGTGTGCGATGAAATCCAGGGATTAGGCGCCATCGATTTCGCTGAGCGCGGATATCATACCCGGGTGAGCACCTTTGCCGGAAAATCTTGGGCGGACTCGATCTGCCAGACCTGCGGCGAGTGTGTGGAACGCTGTCCGACCGGTGCCCTGATACCCAAAAATCTGGTCATTCCCCAGCATGAAGTCAAAACGCTCTGCCCTTTTTGCGGCGTCGGCTGCACCATCCATGTGGGGATTCGCGGCAACCGGATCGTCAAAGCCCGGGCGGATGTCGAAAGTCCGGTCAGCCAGGGTGGCCTGTGCGTCAAGGGCCGATTCGGCCTCGACTTTGTCAATCATCCCGAGAGGCTGACCGACCCGCTGATCCGCAAAGAAGGCGTGCCCCGATCGATCCGAGCTGAAGCGGTCACGGACATCTCCGATATTTTCCGAAAGGCAACCTGGGATGATGCCCTGGGCCTTGTCGCCCAAAAGCTGATGGAAATCAGAAACCGAGACGGTGCCGGCGCCCTCGGCGTGCTCAGCTCGGCCAAGTGCACCAACGAAGAAAATTACCTCCTTCAGAAATTCGCCCGCGCGGTTCTCGGAACCAACAATGTGGATCACTGCGCACGCCTGTGTCACGCCTCCACCGTGGTGGCCGCACTGGCCGCCTTCGGAGACGGCGCCATGAGCAATTCCATCTCCGACATCGCCCGGGCCGAGTCGATCCTGGTTATCGGCTCCAACACCACGGAATGCCACCCCATCATTGCAAGGCATATTAAGCGCAATGTCCGGGAAAACGGCGCGCGACTGATCGTTGCCGATCCGCGTGCAACAGAGCTGACCCAAACAGCCGAAATTTACTTGAACCACCGGCCGGGAACGGACGTGGCCCTCCTCAACGGCCTGATGCACGCAATCATCGCCGGTAGATGGCACGACGAGGCGTTTATCCGGCAACGCTGCGAAGACTTCGAATCCTTCAAGGACAGTCTGGAACCCTATACGCCGGAAACCGCTGAATCGATTAGTGGTGTTTCGGCAGAAAAAATCAGGAGGGCGGCCGAAATCTTTGGACGGGCATCCACTGCTGTGGTGGTCTACGGTATGGGGATTACCCAGCACACCACCGGTGTCGACAATGTAAAGTCAATTGCCAATCTGCTGATGCTCACCGGCAACATGGGCAGAGAGGGAACCGGCTTCTCTCCCCTGAGGGGTCAAAACAACGTCCAGGGCGCTTGCGACATGGGCGCCCTGCCCAATGTCTACCCCGGCTATCAGAAGGTCGGGGATCCGCCGGTGCAAGCCAAGTTCAGCAAGGCGTGGGGGGTTGAGCTGAACGGCAATCCGGGCATTCCACTCACCGTGATGGTGGCGGCTGCCGACAGAGAGGAGTTGCGCGGCATGTATATCATGGGCGAAAACCCGCTGATGAGCGAACCCGACCTGGACCACGCCCGCCATGCCTTGAGCAGGCTGCAGTTTCTGGCCGTGCAGGACATCTTTCTGACCGAAACCGCTCTGCTGGCGGATGTGATCCTACCGGCCGCCAGCTTTGCCGAAAAAGACGGCACATTCACCAATACGGAACGCCGGGTCCAGCTGCTCCGCAAAGCCCTGCAGCCGCCAGGTACCGCCCGGCAGGATTGGCAGATCATCGCCGATATTGCGACGCGTGTGGGGTATGCCATGCACTACGAATCCAGCGCCGCGATCATGGAAGAGATCGCCGAACTCACACCCATTTACGGTGGTATGCTGCATTCGCGCTTGGATCGGGCCGGCGGACTGCAGTGGCCTTGCTGGGACGACACCCATGCCGGTACCCCTCGGCTGCATGAGGGCCGCTTCACCCGCGGCAAAGGCAAGTTTCACGCGGTGCCTTATCGTCCACCGGCGGAGGCGCCTTCGGAGGAATATCCCATGGTGCTGACCACCGGCCGAGTGCTGGAACACTTTCACACCGGCAGCATGAGCCGTCGCTCTCGAGTCCTGGAAACGCTGGAGCCGGAGAGCCATGTGGACATCAGCCCGGACGATGCCGCTGAGATGGGGGTAGCGGAAGGCGATCTGCTGCGCGTGCGCTCACGCAGAGGGGAAATCATGACCAAGGTGCGCAAGGATCGGCGGGTTCCCAGCGGTCTGGCGTTCATGGCATTTCACTGGCGGGAGGCGCCGGCCAACGTTCTCACAAACCCGGCCGTCGATCCCACTGCCAAAATCCCCGAGTACAAGGTGGCCTCGGTCAAGATGGCACGTGTATCGGACGACCCGGTGCACGGTGGCAAAACCACCAAGCCTGAAAAAGTTCACTGAAATCAGGTTCAGCGTAGCGCCCGATTCGTACGAGATAGAGCTCATTGCCTTCGGTGTGTTAGACGCTAGATTTTATCCAACCCGTTGTGTGAGCGGCGCCATGCAGCTGCCGGATGATCAATTTTTCCCGAAATCGACACTCAACTCATACTCGGGGGTACCCAGTTCTTTTTTAATGTTGAAACCTGATTTGCGTCCTAACGCCAGCATTCGGGTATTTTCAGACAACACAGTTCCCATTACCCTTTGAATTCCGCGTTCATTGGCAATAAAAAGGCAGCGTTGCGACAGGGCTGCTCCGATTCCTTTTCCCTGCCAGGGATCGCTGACAACGACAGAAAATTCAGCTTCCCTGAGGTTTCTGCTAAAAATGACACGGGCAACCCCCAGCATTTTCTCATTCGATTCCGATTCCGCAAGGGCCCCAAGTGCAATCTGACGATCGTAATCAATCTGGGTAAACCCGGCGAGCATGCTGTGCGGTAACCGCTTCATGGGGGTAAAGAATCGCAGGTAGACGCTTCGCGGTGAAAGAGATTCAAAAAGGTCAATCAGAAGGGGGGCATCTTCGGGCCGAATCGGCCGGATAAAAATATCGACTCCTGTATTGGTGGTGATATGTTCTTCGTATCGATCCGGATAGGAGCTGTTAATCCGATGCAGCGGAACGTGTTTTTTTGAAGGCTTTAAAAGTGTGCGCGCATCAATAGCGCTGAATCCGATGAAACCATTCTCGTTTTTTTTCATTATAATCTACGATATAAAGTAAAGTCGCTTTTTCTCTGAGGACTTCTTTGAGATGCTGTAAGCTGGGTTGATCGATAGCAAAGACCCGGATATATAGTCTGCAATTTCCTTTATCCGCCCGTTCATGGGTAGAAAGGATGCTGGAAATACGTCCACCATAATCTCGTATGATATCTGTGATCTCTTTTATGCACCCCGGCCGATCCTGCACTTCTATTCCGAACTGAATCCCCTTTTTGCCATAGCCGGTAAGGATGAGAATTAAATGGAAGAGATCGGATTTGGTAATAACTCCCATCACTTTTCCCTGCTGATTAACCACCGGCAAACCGGAAATTTTGTGCACCAAAAACTTCTCAAGGGTTTCTTCTAAAGTATAATCATGAGGAACCGTAACGGGATCAGGGGTCATTATCTTTTTGACTTTAATATCTGAAAGCAGATGACGATCTGCATTCATGTTTTTTGAAAGGCCATCCGAAGCAGGTGATCTTTTAATATCTCGATCCGTGACGATTCCGACTAGCTGCCTATTTTGCATGACAGGCAGCATGTGAATTTCATGCCTTTTTGTAAGACGAACCGCATCTTCTGCGGAATCATCGGCATCAATCGTAATCGCCGGTTGACTCATCCAATTTTTTACCAGCATCGACTTATACCCCTTCGGGCTTAATTTATCTTCTCTGAGTAAATTTCTCTGTTATTCTCGCGATGATCGATCATATAGAGCAACGCGGCTTTTTCGCTGAGCCTGTCCTGGAGATTTTGCAACCTTGGCCGCTCGATGCTATGCATCCGGATGTAAACCTTGCGATATCCGTCCGGAACCTCGTCATAAGAAGTCAGGATACTGACCATCCGGCCTCTATATTCCCGGATGATATCTGCCAACTCCTTAATCGAACCCGGTTTATCTTCAACTTGAAAGCCAAACTGGATGCCACCATTTCCGACACCTGTAAGTGAAATAAGAACTCGAAATAAGTCTGTCTGGGTAATGATACCGACAACCTGTCCATTATCATCGACCACCGGAGCGCCGGATATTTTGCTGTCCAAAAGCACCTGGGCCGTTTCTTCCGCAGTATAATCCGGCGGCACCGTAATCGGATCTTTGGTCATGATGTCTTTGACTTTAATTTCTTGCAGAAGGTACAGAAGTTCATGAATCTCCAGCGTGGTGGCATCGGATGCAGATGCCTTTTTAAGATCTCGATCCGTTACGATTCCAACGAGCCTGCCTTTGCTCATAACCGGCAACATACGAATGCCATGTTCTTTTAACAGCCTCATGGCGTCCTGCATCGAATCGTTGACATCAATGCTGACGACGTTTTTGCTCATCCAATTTTTGACTAACATAGGCATTTCTCCTTTTTTGAATACTTCAAAAACCTGATCTTAATTCTTAAAGATAAGGAACCTCCCGAGTGCCTGACCGGACCTGTGTGGCCGTTCATTTGGTCTCACTGCTAAAATGACAAATACATTCAAACTTTTGCTCAACCATGTGTTTTAACTTAATCCTAGTACGGCTCATAATATTTTACCCCAATACCATATTTATAAGATTCCGAGTCTGAAATTTCTTGGCACCATTTAACTTCACCGATGGTTGATGAACGCAGACCATGGTGTAAAGGATAGCCGGATGCTATTGGTAAAATCTTTTCAACTCTTATGTAAATGCATGTCCTCGGCTTAAATGGAAACCCCGATTCAAAATAAAGTCCACCTTCACCATAGTTAAGCATTTTCGCAGGGCAATATTTGTTGGTATTGAAACAGGCACATACAATGCTTGCCTTTTGAAAATGACGTTCAAACGTCCTTTTTTCCATGTTGACACCGATCTTCATCTTAATTTTAAGGGCCACCACAAACTCCCTTTTTAAAGCATAACCGTTGAAGCCTATCGGGCCTCCGGTGGTTTATTTTATGTGTGTTGAAGTTGGGTGGCACTTTATTTACCCAGTTAGCAGGAACCATGTCGCCAGGAACCATGCCAGCAAAAGCAAAGAGACTATACGAATACCAGCAATCGAGAGCGCGTTTGCGCTCCGAGATATTCGTTCCAATTAACCAAGTCAGCCGGTTTAAACAGCATTGCCTCTGGCAACAGGTATCTCTTCTAATTCCGCTATAAATTTTTCCTTGAAAGCCTGGGCCACAATTTCAGCTGAAGCCAGCGGACTGGTAATAAAATCAGAGTTGATGACCAAATCAAACTCATAGGGCAAGGCGTCTTTTTTCCCAAAAGCTTTCTTAAAAAAATCGCGTTGCTCTTTATCGATTTGAACGATCAGTTTTTCGGCCTCGTTTTCTTCGACCCCTAAAATGTTAGCCAATCGTTTTATACGGTATTCATCCGAACATATTATTCGCACAGCCAGCACGCGATCTCTGGGCAGGATAAGATGGGTACCTCTTCCCACGAAAATGATCGATCCCATATCGGCAAAGGTAAAGACTGCACTGATAAAGTTGCGAATATAATCGCTCATGATAAAAGACTTTTCACAAAAAAGCATGCAAGCCAGCTCCGATATTTTTCCCGGATAGCATTCATCGAAAATTTCAATCGTTTTTTTGCTCATTTGTTTATCTTTGGCCATATGATCCAGTAATTCCCTGTCCACGACGCGATAATTGATCTTCTCGCTTAACAAGTCTGCTATCTCTAAGGCCCCCGCACCTATTTTTCGTGAAAAGCATATCGCTGGCGCTATCTGCGCCGGTTCGATTTCCGTTCCTTTCATCTTAAGATGTCTTCTTTCCCAATCCCGGATGTATTGATCAACCCACTGTGCCACTTTGGGCTTTTTTTGGGCATAGGTGCCAGGCCTATATTTTAATTTCGTTGTATTTGCCGCCATCTTCCACCTCCTTTTGATGCGCAAATTAAAACGTTTTTCTGATCACAACTAGCCGGATACTAAATTCCTTTATAGCCGGCTTGATACAGATTCTTATAGGATGCCAGCCCTATGCTCCCGTAGCGGTTGGTAGCCCCGACAACGGCAATGGATTTCGGATTTATGATTGGTTCAATATTATTCACGTATTTCTTTCTGAGGATTCCTGTCTCGCATCTTAATCGTATATGCCAACGATGCCATAATTGTATCGGATGTAAACGGCTTCTCGATGAATCCCTGGACTTTTAACTTTTTCGCCGCTGAAATAACGCTATCATCCCGATATGCCGTGATCATTATTCTTATGGCACCCGGCTGGGTATTGTGAATTCTTCTTAAAAACGCCACACCATCCATACCCGGCAATTTGTAATCCACGATAATTAGATCAAAGGTCTGATCCTTGAGTGCTGCTAGGCCCTCTTCGGCCGTCTCGAATGCCAGCACACGACAACCTTCGGCCTCGAAGAAAATGCTCAACGAATCACGGATCCACTCATCATCGTCGATGAGTAAAATTTTCATTTCTCTGATTTTGCTAAATAGATCCATTTTAAGCCTTTAAATTTCAGTCACGGTTATGGCCTCTTCCTCACAGACTTCAACGCAACTTTCGCAGCCAACGCACTCTTCGGCTTTAACCGGTACTGATTTCTCGTCCTGTAGTTCGAATACTTCTTCCGGACAAATATCGACACACTCCTCGCAGCCAACACATTTTTCGTCATCAACTTTAACTTCGTACATATCGGTTTACCTTTCTTGTAACTAAAATT
>JASFGZ010000162.1:0-8899 GCA_050123495.1 Desulfobacterales bacterium | reverse complement strand
GGATTAAAGTGGAATAGGATGGAGAACTATGCTCCGAGGCAGTTCATTTCATACGATCGATAACAAAGGCCGACTGATCATACCGGCCCGATTTCGCCAGTTTATCAAGTCGGGTGAAGGTGATGGGGTCATGATCTCGCGTATGGATAACTGCCTGGTGGCCTATCCTTTCAAAGAATGGCGAAATTTAGAAAACAAGATCCTATCGCTGGCCGAGACCAGCGAAAACATGCGCCGGTTCAGACGGGTGTTTATCGGGGGGGCCTTTGAATGCAGTTGTGACAAACAGGACCGCATCCTCATCCCGCAGAGTTTAAGACATTATGCGGGTCTTGATAAAGAAATCGTGCTGGTCGGCGTTCTGGAGCATTTTGAAATCTGGGCCCGCGAAAAGTGGGAGCAGGAAAACGTCGAATTGGAAAAAGATTTTAAAAAGGAGGAGGTCAGAAACGAAATTGCCAAATTAGGACTCTAAAGCTATGGCGTACAGACACATCCCTGCAATGCTCAACGAGACCATCCAATATCTGAACTGTAGGCCGGGCAAAACCTATACGGACTGTACGCTGGGTGGTGCGGGTCATGCCGCAGCCATATGCGAACGGATTCTGCCGAACGGTCTATTCATCGGGATCGATCAGGACATTGACGCTATCACAAATGCTAAAAAAGCCCTGCAATCCTATTCATCAAGTATTCACCTCTTCCATGGCAATTTCATAAATCTACCTCAATATTTAGCCCAGTTAAAAATAGATGCCGTTGACGGCATCCTGCTCGATCTCGGACTATCGCTGCATCAGCTTGAAAACAGCGGCAGAGGCTTTAGCTTCAACAAAGACGAACCGCTGGATATGCGGATGGATAAACAATCCGCGACCAAAGCCGACGATTTGATCAACAATTTAGCGGAGGAGGCGCTTCGAAAAATTTTTAAAGACTTCGGGGAAGAGCGCTGGTCCAAGCAGATTGCCCGCAATGTGGTAAAAAATCGCAGGCAAAAAAAAATTCAAACCACCAAAGAACTGACCCAAATCGTCTTGAGCGCGATCCCCCGCCAAAAGCAGGTAAGATACCGAATCCATCCGGCCACCCGGGTGTTTATGGCGCTGCGGATTGCGGTGAACAAGGAACTCGACGTGCTGAACGCATTTATGTCCGGTGTGGCCGGCTGGTTGAATCCAAAAGGCCGGCTCTGTGTTTTATCGTTTCATTCGCTCGAGGATCGCATCGTCAAACGGCATCTCAATGCCATGGAAAAAGGATGCATCTGTCCACCAAAATTGCCCGAATGCGCCTGCGGTAAAAAAAGCGTGATGCGCGTTTTGACAAAAAGAGTTGTGCGACCGGGCGAAAAGGAAATAGCGGCCAACCCGATGGCCCGCAGCACGCGACTGAGAGCGGCGGAGAAAATTTAGAAGTGTTTTGAAACCACTTCTATGAAAACCAGGGGGATTATGAATTGAGGGATTCAGAAATTATGGCACCATTCGATAAGTTCGTTTATCTGTTGCAGTTCATTTTATTAATGGTTTTGGTGGTTTTTGCTTCAACTGTATGACCGGTCCGTACCATCGGTGAGTCCCATGAAACGTAAAAAAAGAAAGAAGCGCAACCCAAAAGTCCTGGCGGCCTGTCTTATCTTTATGGGTCTTTTTATTATCGAACTTCTTTTTTACACCTGGTGCCGCGTTCAGAACATCCAGGTCCGATACGAAATTTCCGAACTCACTGCCAATCAACAACGGCTGGTGATGATGCAGGATAATTTAAAAATTGAACTGGCACGGCTAAAATCGCCCCAGCGCATTGCCAAAATCGCCAAACAGCAGCTGGGTCTCATTTTGCCGACAAACAAACAGCTCATCCTAGTACCCTGAGCCGGATAAGAAGAAACAAAAAAATGAATTCATCACGAAAGCACGAAAGAACCAAAACACGAAAGAAAAATAAAATATTTCGTGCTCACGCGGCGCAAGCGCCTGCGCTGCGCGTTCTAGTTTTCGTGTTTTCGTGATTATAAAAATTCATACGATTAAAAGTATAAAAATAGTTATTACGGAATTAAGCTTCTTCTGAAATGAAAGAAAAATACATCAAACTGCGCGTTTTTTTTGTCGGATTTATCTTCATCATTCTGTTTGCGGTGATTGGAGGAAAAGCCGTCCATCTGCAGGTGTATCGCAGTCCGTGGCTGGCCCAAAAAGCCTCAAACGAGTATGAAAAGTCCTTTACGTCAAACGGCAAAAGGGGGACGGTCTATGACCGCAATCTCAGGGAAATGGCGGTCAGCATCGATGTCGCCTCTATTGCGGCCCGACCGTCTAAAATACAGCACCCGCAGGCCACATCCAAAGCGCTGGCAAAGATTTTAGAAACGGATCGTCACAAAATAAAAAAGAAGCTCAAATCCAAAAGTCCGTTTGTCTGGATCAAACGACAGGCGAGCCCCAAGGAAACCGCCGCGGTAAAGGCACTGGGACTGCAGGGCATCGAGTTTGTAACGGAGCGCAACCGCTTCTATCCCAATAAAACGCTGGCATCGCAAGCGATCGGATTTACAGGCCTTGATGGTTACGGTCTGGAGGGAATCGAATTTTCCTATGACAGGTATCTGCGGGGTTCGGATCAGAATTTCACGGTTTTCAAGGATGCGCTCGGTAAAGTTTTTAACGAAAAGCACAAAAAGGGGGGGCACAGCGGTGGCTTTAACATCGTTCTGACCATCGACCGTGCCCTGCAGTATATCGCCGAAAGTGCATTAAAAGAAACCGTCGAGGAATATTCCGCCCGGTCGGGAATGGTAATTGTAATGGCGCCTCAGACCGGTGCCGTTTTGGCCCTGGCACATGTGCCGTTTTTTAACCCGAATGCCTATACCGATTTCAACAAAGAGCTGTGGCGTAACCGGGCCATCACGGATCCCTTCGAACCGGGCTCTACGATGAAAATATTCAGTGCCGCGGCCGCGATCGATTCCGGAAATATCAAAGCAAGCAGTATTTTTTATTGCGAAAACGGCGCCTATAAAATCGGACGAAACGTCGTCCATGACATTAAAAAGCACGGCTGGCTGTCGCTGCAACAGATCATTAAATATTCGAGCAATATCGGAGCCGTTAAAATTAGCGAAAAAGTTGGGCCCCAAAGACTTTACCTTACGTTTCAGAAATTTGGCTTCGGCGCAAAGACCGGGATCGACTCTCCCGGGGAAACCGCCGGCAGCCTGGCCCATTATAAGAGCTGGACGTCTGTGGATACCGGCGCAATTTCTTTCGGGTATGGTATTGCGGTATCCGCCATTCAACTCATCACGGCGGCTTCAGCCATTGCCAATGACGGGATCCTCAGGAAGCCCTATTTAGTTGAGGCCATCACCGATCAAAGCGGCCAAACGCTAAAACAATTTCAGCCCCGGACCGTAAGACGTGTCATCTCAGAAAGGACCGCTCGTACGGTTAGAAATATCATGAAAACGGTCATCACCAAGGGCGGCACCGGAACCAATGCCGCTTTAGAAGGGTATACCGTTTGCGGAAAAACCGGAACCGCCCGCAAGCTCGATGACAGCGGTACATATTCGAATAGCAGGCATATCGCTTCGTTTGTTGGGTTCACGCCGGCCGAAAATCCGAAATTGGCAATACTGGTTGTAATTGACGAACCCAAAGGAAAATATTACGGCGGGACGGTAGCAGCACCGGTGTTTCGCCGAATTGCCCGCGAGGCACTAAATTATCTCAACATACCGCCTCAGGGCGGAATAAGACGATTTGCGACCTCCCGCAGGATCGAGGTTAGAGGGTGAAACTTTCGGATCTAATTGAGGCTGTAAAACCACTTTCTGTTGATCATCAAGGCGCTCTGAAAAGCACAGATCCGGAAATCAAGTCGGTTCATTACCGGGCCCAGGATGTTGCACCTGGCGGGTTATTTGTCGCCATAGCGGGTCATGCAGCCGATGGCCACGATTTTATCGAGGCGGCCATCAAAAAAGGGGCTGTCGCGGTCGTATCGCAAAGGGAATTAGAAAGTAAAATCCTTAATATCCAGGTGGCCGATACCCGGCAAACACTGGCCGATATAGCGGCCTGGTTTTACGGACGACCATCGGAACGGTTGACGGTAATCGGTATTACCGGCACCAATGGAAAGACCACCACAGCTTATCTGGTGGAAAGTATCCTGCAGCAAGCCGGATGCAAGGTTGGCGTTATCGGAACCATCGATTATCGGTATGCGGGTAAGCGCTTTGACAACCCGATAACCACACCCGAGTCGCTTGATTTACAGCGAATTTTAGCCGATATGCTGCGGGCCGGCGTCACCCATGTCGTCATGGAAGCATCGTCGCATGCGATGGACCTTTATCGGATCAGAAGCTGCTGGTTTGATGTGGCCGTGTTTATTAACCTAAGCCAGGATCATCTCGATTTTCACGGAAACATGGAATCTTATTGGGCCAGTAAAAAAAGGCTGTTTAGCGACTACCTCCTTAGCGGACCCAAAAAAGATCAGGCCGTTGCCGTCATTAATTGCAACAGCTCAAAGGGCAAGGAACTGGCGAACAGCCTGCAAGTTCCGGGAATCAAAGTCGGATCAGGGCCGGGTGTTACGGTTCGACCCATAAGTGCAAAATGTGACCTAAACGGTATTGCGGGAGAAATTGAAACACCCGGCGGGAAATTTGATTTTAAATCCCCGCTTGTCGGTGAGCATAACCTGGAAAATATTCTTTGTGCGGCCGGCGTTGGATTGGCGCTGAATCTGTCCAGCGACAATCTTAAATCCGGAATAAATGCCGTTGCAGCCATACCGGGTCGTCTGGAGCGAATTGAAAACCAGAGCGGCCGGTTTGTGTATGTGGATTATGCCCATACACCCGATGCATTGGAAAACGTTATTCGCGCCCTGCGGGCAGTTGCCCCTGATAGAATCATCTGTGTATTTGGCTGCGGCGGTGACCGCGATACCGAAAAGCGAGCGCTAATGGGGGAAATCGCGGCACGATTGTGTGATCTTGCGGTGATCACCTCGGATAATCCGCGCACAGAGGAACCCATGGCGATTATCGATCAAATTCTTGAAGGTGCCCGCAAAATAAACTGCAGGCGTTATTCGCCAACCGATTTACAGGACGGATTTGGCGAAAAGGGCTATGTGGTCGAGGCTGACCGGCAGCGCGCAATCCAGCTGGGAATCAGCGTGTCCCGGAGCGGCGATACGGTGCTTATTGCCGGAAAGGGCCATGAAACGTATCAGATTCTCGGCGCCGCCACCATTGCCTTTGATGACAGAGAAGAGGCCAGAAAGGCGCTAAACAAATTAAAAAAATAAGGCCCACGGTGCAAGGTACAGGGCGCAAGGAAAAAACGCCATCAGCCCTGAGCCTTGAGCCTGATGCCTTGAGCCTGATGATTTATGGACAACGGACATCCCTTACCATGGACATTATCTGAAATCATAGAAGCCACAGGTGGTGATTTATTGTGCGGCGACCAAACCCGTGGGTTTGAAAAAGTTAGCATTGATTCGCGTAACATATCTCCCAATGATCTGTTTGTTGCCATTGTCGGTGATGTCCATGACGGTCATACCTTTATCAGTGATGTCGTCGAACAGGGCACCGCCGGTCTGCTTGTCAACACGGAAAAAGCCCGGGATTTGCCCATATCCGCCTGGCAAACCCAAAACATTGCCTGTGTGGCTGTCAGTGACACGACCCGCGCGCTGGGCGATCTGGCAGCATTTCATCGCGCACGCGCCGATGTGCCGTTAATCGCCATTACAGGCTCTAACGGTAAAACCACCACCCGTCAAATGACAGCCGCGGTGGTTGCCAGAAAGTTTAATACGCTTTCAACGATAGGGAACTATAACAATCAGATCGGTGTTCCGTTAACGCTGCTCAGGCTTGCGCCCGGGCACCGCTGGGCCGTGGTGGAACTGGGTACCAACCGCCCCGGTGAGATCGCAAGGTTGGCCCAGATCAGTTCGCCGGATATCGGTGTGATTACCAATATTGGTCCGGCACACCTCGAGGGTCTGGGTTCACTCGATGGTGTCATGCGCGAAAAAGGACAGCTGCTCGATCACCTGAAAGCAGAGGGCAAAGCGGTGTTAAACGCCGATGATCGCCGCGTATCTAAAATTGCAGCCGAGACAGATCGAAGGAAAAGGGAGGTTCTTTTTTTCGGCCTATCCGAGAACGCCGATATTCGAGCCACGGCCGTAAATGAGAAAATAACCGGCATTTCTTTTACCCTGGATTTACCGCAGGAAAGTTTAAGCGTGGATCTAAAAGTGGCCGGCCAGTTTATGGTCACCAATGCCCTGGCCGCCGCAGCTGTCGGACATCTGCTGGGAGTGTCGCCCGCGGAGATTAAAGCGGGTCTGGAAACGTTCGAACCGATCTGGGGTCGAATGAATATTTTACAAACCGCCAGCGGCATTCACGTCATCGATGATACGTACAATGCCAATCCGGACTCCATGAAAGCGGCCATTTCAACTCTGAAGTCTTTACGCGCCAACAATCGCAGCGGTTTCGTCGCCGGGGATATGCTGGAGTTAGGCGCGCAGGCCGAATCGCTGCACCGACAGGTCGGCGCGTGGGCCGCCACAGCAGACATCAATAAACTATGGGTTACCGGCGAGTATGCAGACGCTGTCGCTGCCGGCGCCAAAGATGCCGGTATGAAAAGCGAAAATATATTTATCGGATCGCAGGAAAAGATTCTCGATAGCCTGAAGGATTCTCTAAAACCCGGCGATTGGGTTCTCGTTAAAGGCTCTCGCGGAACCCGCATGGATAACATTGTCAAGGGTATCAAGGAATGGGCGGGGGTTAAACCTTCGGTTTAACCGTTATTGGTTAATGGTTATTTGTTATTACAATCATTTTCGCGGCTGGAAGCCACTCCCACAAATAACCAATAACAGATAACCAATAACCAATAAGGGCTGCCGCTGCCTGCCCGCCATCGCTGTTGACTGTCCCGCTCTCAAGCATACGCAGATTGCGGCGGACGGGCGAGGCGGGCGGGTAAGCGCTCCTAAAATAAAGTGACTAAAGTGAACTAAAGTTGGAAGTGCCTAAAGTTGATGTATTCTGTCTATTTAAAAATGAGAGGATTAATTGATTTTAGCGTACTTTGGCGCTCTCTAAGATAAGGCAGCTTACAGGTTTTTTACAAATAACAAATAACGGATAACCAATAACCAGACAATGCTCTACCACTTACTATATCCGCTACACACGTACCTGTCGGTCTTTAACGTGTTTCGCTACATCACGTTTCGGACTATTTATGCCAGCCTGACGGCTTTTTTTATCTGTTTTCTGCTGGGGCCGTGGATCATCCGAAAGCTCAGCGGCATGCAGGTGGGTCAGTACATCCGTGACGATGGTCCCCAGAGTCATCTGTCAAAAGCCGGCACGCCGACAATGGGCGGCCTGCTGATTTTATTTTCGATTGTGGCATCAACGCTTTTATGGAGCGATCTGACCAACTATTTTACATGGATTGTGCTCTTTGTCATCATCGGTTTCGGGCTGGTCGGGTTTATCGATGACTATTTGATGCAAATCAAAAAGCGCAACAAGGGTTTGAATGTTCGCAACAAGCTCCTGTTGCAATTCGGTCTGGCGCTGATTACCGGCTATCTTGTTTACGCCAGCCCGGATTTTTCGACCCAGGTTACGATACCATTTTTTAAGAAGCTCTCACCGGATCTTGGCTGGGGATACATTGTTTTTGCAGCGTTTGTCATTGTGGGTGCTTCCAATGCCGTCAATCTGACAGACGGTCTTGATGGCCTGGCAATCGGGCCCGTAATTATTGCCGCCGCCACCTATATGATATTCGCCTATGTTGCCGGCCATATCAAAATAGCGAATTACCTGCAGATTAATTATGTGGTCGGAAGCGGTGAAGTCGCCATACTTTGTGGAACATTGGCGGGCGCCGGTATGGGCTTTTTATGGTTCAATGCTTACCCGGCACAAATCTTTATGGGAGATGTGGGCTCCCTTTCGCTGGGTGCCGGGCTGGGCACCATTGCCGTAATCACCAAACAGGAAATTCTGCTGGTGCTGGTCGGCGGGCTATTTGTGGTCGAAGCCCTATCCGTCATTTTCCAGGTCGGTTTTTTCAAAATGACCAGCGGCCGCCGGATTTTTAGAATGGCACCGCTGCATCATCATTTCGAGCTGAAAGGCTGGCCGGAACCAAAAGTAATCGTCAGATTCTGGATAATTGCCATCGCCCTGGCACTGCTGGCGATGAGTACGCTCAAGTTGAGATAATATCTATAGCGGATTAAAAACCAAACTGTAAAATTTTGTGAGATTAAACCAAAATAAATCTAAAAAAATCCGAAGCACGAAATGCGAAATCCGAAACAAATCCGAATATCGAATGACCAAAATTCCAAAATTTTAGATCATTTGAATTTAATAATTCGAATTTGTTTCGAATTTCGAGATTCGAGTTTCGTATTTATGCTGGTCTTAATTAGAACGTAACATAGAGCTAAATAGCATAAGGTAAGATTACTGGTGAATCTTAGGGACAAAAAGATAGTGGTTGTCGGCCTTGGCCGCACAGGACTTGCGGCCGCCGGTTTTCTGCATCAACAGGGTGCCCGGGTTGTGGTCACCGATACAGCCGGTGAAAAACAACTGGGGGATGCAGTCGACATCGTGCGTGAATTGGGTGTCCGTATGGAGTTGGGGCCGCACCGCGCAGCTTCGTTTCAAAATGCGGATCTTATCGTCGTCAGCCCCGGTGTCTCGCATACGATCGATCCCATCATGCAGGCCCGTGACCGCGGGATTCCGGTGATCGGAGAAGTCGAGCTGGCTTCAAGATTCATCGAGGAGCCGATCATTGCCGTT
>JASFGZ010000161.1:0-8908 GCA_050123495.1 Desulfobacterales bacterium | reverse complement strand
ATTTCTTCATCCACTGCGGCCACAGCTGCAATCTCATCACCGATATACCGTACTTTTTTATTTATTAAAATCGACTTGTCAGCCCAGGTGGGCGAAATGCTGTATTTTATCTGGGGCGTGTCTTTGGATGTGATAATAGCTTTTACGCCCTTGAGTTTCCTGGCTTTTGAAATGTCGATATTGCGTATTTTGGCGTGGGGTAGGGAACTTCTTAAAATTTTGCCATGCAGCATACCGCTTAATTTGATGTCAGAAGCGAAAACAGCGCTGCCTTTCACTTTTTCAACCGCATCGCGGTGAGGGATTCGTTTTCCGACGATGGAATAATCATCCATTTTTGAAACTCCCTTCTTCATATGATCATTTCAATTGTTGGATTGCAATGTTGACCGCATCGAGGATTTTGGTGTAACCGGTGCATCTGCACAAATTTCCCTCCAGATAGTGTTTAATATCTTCTTCTGAAGGATCCGGAATTTCATCCAACAACGCCTTGGTTGTGAGAATCATACCCGGTGTGCAAAATCCGCATTGAACAGCCCCGCTATCGACAAAGGCCTGCTGTATAGGATGCAACTGGTCTCCTTGATGCAATCCTTCAATGGTCGTTATGACAGCACCATCTACTTCGACGGCCAGGACAAGGCAAGACGTCACCACCTTACCATTCACGATAACCGTGCAGGCGCCACAGTCTCCTTCATCACAACCTTCTTTGGTGCCGGTTAAACCCAGATCATACCTCAAGAGGTCCAGCAAGGTCCTGTCTGAATGAACGAGGAGATCATAATCTTCCTGGTTTACGGTGATCTGAATTCGATGCTTGCTCCCCATATTGCCTCCCTTGATGGTGTTTGCGAAACCATCTCCCTTTTTAAGTGATATAACGTGCAAGACGTACATCGAAGAAATATCATACAGCCTTGAAGGATTCCAATATTTGCTGAATTCCTTTTGCGACCAAGCTTTTCACCAAATCCTTGCGGTAGGCTGCCGTCGCCCGAAAATCGGTTATCGGTTTTGCTTCGTTGGACGCTGCTTGGGCTGCTTTATAAATCAGGTCGGGTTTCAATTCTTTTCCGTTTAACAGTTTTTCAGCTTTCTGGGCTCTGATCGGTGTGGGTGCCACCGCACCCAATGCAATCATAATCTGATTGCACAATCCGTTGTTTAAATCGGCATCCAAAAGAATAGCGATATTGACGATGCCGATATCCATTGCTTTTCGAGGGCTATGTTTTAGGTAGACGCCCTTAAACTGCGCTATCTTTTCAGGAATGATGATCTGGGACAATATCTCCTGCTTGCCTAGTGCGGTCGTATTGGGACCGGTAAAGAATTGATCGAGGCCGATTGTTTTTTCACCCGTGTCCGAAGCAATGGTGACTTCACAATTCATTGCCAGAAGAATGGCGGCCATATCCGCCGCCGGAGATCCATGACACAGGTTGCCGCCGATTGTCGCCCGATTTCTGATTTGAATGGAACCCAGGGTGCTGGCGGCCTGGCTCAGCACCGGTATCTTCGCACGGATAAGTGGTGAAACTTCAATATCCCGTATACTCGTCAGCGCCCCCAAATTGAAGCCATTATCATATTCAATTGTATCTATGTGGGGAATTCCTTTTAAATCGATGATGCATTTAGGTTTTACGGTATTCGTCTTCATTGCTATCAGCAGGTCCGTTCCTCCGGCAAGCAAATAGGGGTTATCTTTGTCCTTCAGGGCTGCAATCGCATCATCTATCGTGCCGGGCCTTATGTAATCAAAGCGTTTCATAACTTGCCTCCTCAAACCTGCTTTTATTGCGCTAAAAACTTTTTGGGGGTAACCGCTAATTCTTGATTAGCTTTTCTTGTCCGCCGGTAATCTCATTCGATAAGTCCTTTATAGCGGGCATCTCTTTCCTTAACAGCTTCTCTTATGCCCACATCTCTCCTGCGCTTTAAAAAATTAAACTCGCCCGGCTCAAATCTGGTGTTCGTAAACAGGGTATGGCCCAGATAGCCCTGCCCAAAAGCGGAGCTTAGTCCCATCGAGTCATAGGCCAGCCGAGCACATGCCTTGCCGATGGCGATCCCGTCGCGTGGGAGCAGCGTCATCGATTTAGCAAGCTTTCGGGTTTCCGCTTCCAGCTGATCTGGCGGAACGACTTGATTTACCAATCCAATTCGTTCGGCTTCTGTGCCATCAACCAATTTTCCCGTTAGAAGTAGTTCCCGCGCCCGCTTCTGACCGATCAGCATAACCTCGATTGGAAACACATACATGGCGCCCGAAAAGCCAAGCCGCTGCTCTGAGTGCCCTATTTTTGCGTTTTCAGCAGCAATGGTGAGGTCGCAACAAAGCGACATGTATAATCCGCCCCCGATACAGTATCCATGTACTTGCGCAATCGTTATTTTATCCAAAAGGAATATTTTCCGCAGGCTTTCCGAACGCCAGCGGTCGTAGGCCAGCCGTGATCTCTGACTGGGGCGCCTGCTCTTGTCTTCCGGTTTTCCGGTACCACCGCCATAGACAAAGTAGACCCGCCCGAGATCATATCCGGCTGAAAATGCTTTGCCGGCACCTTTGAGCACAACAACCTTGACGTCATCGTCCTGCTCTACTTTGGACAAGGCGTCGTCAATTTCACGACTGAATTCAATATTCAATGCATTTAAGGTCTCCGGCTTATTCATGGTAAGGGTGACGACCGAACCCTCCTCATAATCTTCTTTCTCATAAATCAGTGTCTCTGTACTCATTATGGTCCTCCCGAGTTTTCAAATTAGGGGCTTCGCCCCAATTGGAATGTTGAGGCGGGAACTCAGATCTCATATAATACCCAATATTTTCATAAGGTTATAGAAATTCCGAGATATTAAATATCAGCGGCCCGGTATATACTTACCGGTCCCGGTTGCTTCCATCACGTTTCCATCTTGCGCGACGATACGGCCTCTTAACATGGTAAATGTCGGCCATCCCTTTATTTTGCGTCCGGCAAATGCCGCGTAATCGGTATTTGAATAAACTGGTTTGGGGGGCACCTTGGCCTCCTTGTCCAAATCAATGAGAACAAGATCGGCATCAGATCCTATCGATAAAGTGCCTTTTCGAGGCGTAAGACCAAATTGCCTTGCCGGGCGATAACAACATACCTCCACCAGCCGCTCTAAGGATATTTTTCCTTGATTGACCCCTTCGCTTAACATGACCGGTAAGAACATTTCGCCACAGGCAATGCCGGGTGTTGCATCCCAGAGATTTGTCTTCAGTGCTTTGGGGACCGGCGCATGATCGGTTGCAACCACATTAATGATGCCATCTCTGAGCGCCTGCCAGAGCGCATGATTGTCTTCGGGTTCCCGTATCGGCGGGTTGATTTTGGACAGCACCCGATCGACACTGTCTGTATTCAAGGTTAAATATTGAACACATGTTTCGGCAACGACGTTCACGCCTTCTGCCCGCGCTTTATTTAACAGGTCGATGCCTTCTTTAATCGTCATATGCACAATGTATATCGGACACTCCGTAATCCCGGCGAGATACAAACATTTTCGCATGGCTTCTGCTTCACAAACACGCGGTCTGACCTCATTCCAGGAAGACGGTTCAATGCCTTTTTCCAGGAATTCATCTTTCATCTTAAAAAAAATCTCTGCATTCTCACAGTGAACGCGAACAAATGCCTTACAGCCTTCTTTCGCAAGCCGGCCGACTTCTTTGAACGTAAGATAAATGATGCCGTCGTCTATACCGCCGACGCGGCCTTTCCAGATCGCCTCACTGCCCTTGTAGGGAAGCAATAATTTAACACCCAATATTCCATAATCGCACAGACTGCGGATTTGTTTGATATTTTGTCTGGTGTAAATGCGCGCACTCAGTGCCAGATCCACAAACGCATTGGCTTCATAGAACCCGACAAATTCTTTGGCTTTATTTAGGATGTCATCAGCCGGGGCCAACAAATGGATAATGGTTGTGCAACCGCCGGCTGCACATGCCTGGGTCTCCCTTTGAATATTTGACTCAGGATCAACACCGGGGGGCCATTCGAGGTGAACATGCGCATCAACGACTCCGGGGATAATATAGTTGCCTTTAGCGTCAATCGCTTTGCGGGCTGAAGGCAACGCATCGTCTTTGGCAATCGCAACCACTTTTCCGTTGTCAATAGCCAAACCGGCATCTAAAATCCCATCGTGCCTGGCAATTTTACAATTGGTAATGATCGTGTCTACCGGCATTAAATTCTCCAGCGTAATAATTTGACGTTCCCAACCATTGAAAAAACTTTCTTTATGCCTTCAATAGATTACTTTCTCTTCAACAAGTTCTTTGATTTTATCTTCGGACAAGCCCAGCAGTTCTCCAAAAACATACTGATTATGTTCCCCCAGAAGCGGTGCGGGTCGTCGGATTTCTCCCGGGGTTTCACTTAAATTGCAAACCACTTTGGGGACAAAATCTACGCCGGTTACCGGGTGTTCGACATTAACAATAATCTCTCGTTCCTGAAAATGCGGATCGAAATAACGCTCCTCCGTATCGGCACACGGAGCTGCGGCCACACCCGCCTTTTGGAGAATCTCCATGACTTCATTCGGTGTTTTGTCCACGGTCCACTTGGAAATTAACGTGTCGAGTTTTTTGCGGTTTAATGTTCTTTTATGGCTATCTGCAAAATCCTTCTTTTTGGTCCAGGGCGGATCACCGATGGCTTTACAGAACCCCTTCCATTCCGCATCGGTAAGAATAGCAATGGATACCCATTTATCATCCCCCTGGCATGGATAATTGTTGTGCACGGGCATCATCGGGTTAACGTTGCCCACGGTCCCAAAAACGCGCTGGTTCAGACTGGCCGCTATAACGGGTTCCGGCATTGTACTGAGCAAGGCCTCGAGCTGTGCGATCTCGATGTGTTGGCCTTCCCCATAGCGTTTACGATGATATAAACTCATTTGAATCGCAAATGCACCAAACAGCGCCGCATTAATATCGGCATAGGCCTGTTGCATTCCTAGAACGCGTTCGCCCTCATATCCGATCAAGCTATCCAGGCCGGCTAACCCCGCCAGTGAGGGACCATATGTTACCACATCTGACAAGGGTCCTTCACGGCCGACACCGGGAAAAGAAATCATGATAATGTCCGGTTTTATTTTCTTTAAATCATCATAATCCAAAGTAAGCCGTTTCATTACCCGTGGAGAAAAATTTTCAACCACGACATCACTTAGCCGAACCAGCTGCTTGATAAGGTCAATTCCCAGCGAGGTGCTTAAATCTAAAAGAATTCCCAGCTTGTTACGATTGATGCTGTGAAAAAGCGGATCCATCTCCGGATCTCTTGACAGGTTATCAGGGCCAAATCTAACGGGATCCGGGCGCTTGCGTGTTTCCACTTTAATGACCTCGGCGCCCATATCCGCCAAAAGGCATGTCGCCCGAGGCGCAGCCGCGGCCCAGCCGAAATCAATCACCCGGTAACCTTCAAGTGGTAAGTTCCCCATAAATTTACTCCTTAGATCTGACGGCCGACGAGCGCACCTTCATATATCGCCTGTCGAATATTCCTGGGTCGTCGGCAATCTCCAATCGGGTGAAATTCTATTTCGCCTTTTTTCAAATCGTCTAGCAGACTCCGCTGCGGCCTTGCACCCAGTGCCAAGACGATGGTTTCGGCCTCGAGCGTACGTTCCTCGCCCGAGTCTCTTTGAACAACTTTAATACCCTCGTCGGTAAGTCCCTCCACTTTGAAGCCGCTCAAGAAGTTCACCCGGCACTCCTGTAACGCGTCCAACAATCCTCTTCGATTGGTGGGCTCACAGTCTTCAGCCATTTCAGCGCCGGGACGCATTTTGATCACGGATAAGAGGTTGCCCTGGTCCGCCATAAATTCAGCCACCTCGCAGCCGAGCATGTTTCCGCCGATGACGACCACTTTCTGTGCCACGGGCTCAACCTGCCCCCCCAGAATATCCCAGGCATTTACGACCCGTTGATCACTGGTGTCAATAAAATCGAGCTCCTTGGGGATTGCCCCTGTTGCCAGTACCACAGCATCCGGGCGTTCGCTTTCGATCATTTCCGGCGTGACCTCAACTCCCAGATTAACTTCCACGCCCTGCTTTTCGAGCTGGGTGGCCAGGTAGTCTCGAATCCATAGCAGGCGCTTTTTGCCGGGAGGTGCGGCGGCCAGCAGAAGTTGCCCGCCGAGTTCCTTGCCCCTGTCGTAAAGCGTTACCGCATGCCCCCGTAAAGAAGCTATTCTGGCGGCTTCCATTCCGGCCGGCCCGCCACCGATAATCATTACTTTTTTCTTAACATCAGCCGGTTCAACAACGCTCCATTCCCTTTCCCTGGCAAAAACAGGATTGACCGAACAGCCCTGGGGCCAGGTAAATTTACCGCCCCTCTGGTAGAGGCATTCGCCGCAGGACACACACCGGCGAATATCATCAATACGACCTTCCCGGGCCTTTTGAGGCCATTCTGAATCTGCCAGAAAAGAGCGGGCCATTCCAAGAAAATCGGCAATGCCATCGGCCACGATCTTCTCGGCACTGTCAGGATTACGATACCCGCCACCGACGATAGTGGGAATCCTTACCGCTTTCTTAACGGCTTCAAATAGCGGACGCTTAAAATCTTCATCGAGCCGCATGATATCATTGGACAGGTGCTGGGTTTCATGACTGCCTGCCGAAACACTGATCACATCAGCGCCGGCCGCTTCAAGTATTCTGGCCACTCCGGGAGATTCCCCTATATCAATACTGCCCTCAATATAATCGTCAGCGCTAATGCGCACGCTGACCGCAAAATCATCGCCGGCAATCCGCTTGATTTTTTGAATCAGTTTCACGATAATGCTGGCGCGGTTCTCCAGGCTCCCGCCGAATTCATCGGTTCTCAGATTAAGCTTGGGGGATAAAAAGCCACTTAAAAGATATCCATGGGCCGCGTGGATTTCGACCATATCGTATCCGGCCGTTCGGGCCTTGAGCGCACCTTCTCCAAACAGCTCAATCATATCGTAAATTTCATCTCTGGTGATCGGTCTGGGCTTGCAATAGGCCGTCCCATCGCAGAAAAATTGCTGAACATCCGAAGCGGCCACGCTCTGGTGAATGGTTTGGCCGCCGATATGCCCGAATTGAATGGCTGCCTTAGCGCCATGGGTATGGATGGCGTGGACGAGGTCACAGTGTCCGGGAAGGTAGCGGTCATCTCCGATATTGAGGGATGCCGGCGTATAAAACGGATGCCCGGGTGGAAATACGCGGGTTGAGCCCACAATAATTAGCCCGACGCCGCCTTTGGCCCGCTCCGCATAATAGTCGATTGTTTTCTGGGTCACTTCCCCATTAAAACCTTGAAACTGCCGGGCCATGGGTAACATGACAATCCGGTTTTTTATTTCAAAATTTCCAATGTGCCCTTCTGAAAACAAATGGGGAAAGTGCTTTGCAGACATGCTGATCTCCTTATGATTGTTTTTCGTCCCTGCCCTACCTGAGGAAAACACCATCAGGATCGAATGATCGCAGTAACGTTAACTCCTCCGGCGTCGGTGCATGCATTTTCTCTAATTGAGGTGCTGTGTGCAGTTGCCAGCCACATGCACCTGCAATCTGGTTGATTCGCTCTTTTTCCTCCGATACCCCGGGCCTGGGGTAATATCCTTTCAAAATAAATCCCGGGTCATTTTTCACGAACAATCCTTCATTGGTGGCTAGGGTACTGACACGTGTGCCCGGACAGGTGATATAGCGTACTTTTTCAACGAGGCGGTTTGCTCGATGCACCGCAACGACGACGACTTCTTGCGCGACACTGGCGATATCGTTGCCGCCCCCCGCCCCGGCAAGGTAAATATCATCTCCTTTGCGGGACCGAATAATGGTGGAGTTGATATTCCCGTTTTTATCGATTTGACCGGCGCCCAAAACTCCCAGACATCTGCTATTGATACCGCCTGCGCCGACACCATGCAGATCCAAACTGTCGGAAATCATCTTGGCGGTCGCCATATTGGCAGCGCTGATCAGTAAAGGATCCCCCGGGCATGGCTGATATCCAATGCCGGCGGCGATCAAATCTACATGATAATTCTGCTCTTTTAAAAAATAATATGCACACCAGCCGGCCAATCCGGACAAACCAATTCCGGCAAACATGCTCTTATATTGATGGGCTAAAATAATATCTTTAATTATGCGAGCGCCGCCAATGATCGCATACTCGGTGGCGGTGGCCTCTTTTTCGTCAGCCGTTGCGGTGACTTGCGTTTTTTTCTCATTCGCTGAGGCCCGGCGCTTTGCGCCGCCTTTTACATCCTCAGCCTGCCATTTGCCGAGCTTATCCAGATAGGCGTCGTGTGAGGGGCAATCCAGGATCCAATCCTTTACCCACAGGCTGTAGGCATCGGCATCTTCGGTCGCCTTGCGAAACGCTTTTAAAAACGCGTGATCCAAACCATAGCTTTCAAACTCGGTGAGGCTTTGGGCGCTCATGTTCTGGGGATGCGCACCGAAAGGTGCCACGCAAACGGCATTAACTAAACTGCCCGGGATCTTCACCAGCAACGAGTGGTTCCTGATAAAATCCTCACTGACAAGTTTCTCAACGCAGACAATGATGCCATTTCGACTTGCTTTTGCAGCCCAGGCATCGCGTGGCGGACCGCAGAGAATTACATTGCCCATGGGGTCAGCAGCCCATCCATGTGTGATGGATATATCCGGGCATATTGATTTTATTAAGCCAATCTTCTCTCCACTCCCAAAAACGTCTTCGGCCACCTTAAAGGCATGCTTATTATCATCTGCCAGACTGCTGCCGATGACAGAGCGTGTCGGAATAAACGGAAGATTCAACGCACCGGCCATCACCGCCAGGGTCAGC
>JASFGZ010000160.1:0-8941 GCA_050123495.1 Desulfobacterales bacterium | reverse complement strand
TTCCATGCTGGCCAAGGCATCCTCGGATATTTTTTTCATCATTTTTTCCTTGTCAATATTGGGTAGAATAAAGCCTGTTCGGACAAATAATCATTAAACCATAATAATTAATCCGGGAAGTGCAATGCTAAGATTTACAAATCGGTCAATTGACTTGAAGAGCAGATGCAGCGAAAATCGAACCGAACAGAAGATTGCGGCTGCAGGATCTAAATCCGGTTTAAATCTTGCTTGTATGATTCCGCCTGTTTTAAAATATATTTTTGCTCTTTTGGGTCTTTGCGGCTCCAGGTCCGGTACATCATGCCGATGCGGGGATTGTTTTGCAGTTTCGGTTGATGCCGTTTAAAGAAATCCCAGAACAGGCAGTTAAACGGACAGGCCGCTTCTCCGTAAGGTTTCTGGCGATTGTAAGTACACCGGGTACAGTAATCACTCATTTTGTTGATGTAGTTGGCTGAAGATACATAGGGTTTGGTGGCGACCAGGCCGCCGTCCGCCCACTGGCTCATCGCGCGGGTATTGGGCAGCTCTACCCATTGGATGGCATCGATGTAAACGCCCAGGTACCATTCGTCGACTTGATCGGGATGCACACCGGCCAGCAGGGCAAAATTTCCGGTAACCATCAGGCGCTGGATGTGATGGGCATAGGCATGTTCAAGCGATTGGCCGAGCGCAGCTTGCATACATCGCATTTTTGTCTCGGCTGTCCAATAATAGTCGGGCAATGCGACCCTGTGATTAAAAAAATTCATACGTCCCAGCTTCGGCATCAGAGCCCAATAGATGCCGCGCATATATTCGCGCCAGCCCAAAATCTGGCGCACAAAGCCTTCAATCTGTTGAATTTTGATGGTCTGCTTTTGATTTTCCCAGACTCGGATGGCCGCCTTGATGACTTCCAGCGGGTGAAGCATTTTGGTGTTGAGCGCAAACGAAATACGTGCATGGAATAAAGACCAGCTTTCGGTGGTCATGGCATCCTGATAGGTGCCGAATGCTTTGAGCCCATTGTTGAGAAAAGCGTTCAAAAGGGATCGGGATTGGGACCGTGTAATCGGCCAGATCAAATTTCGGGAATCGATGGCGCCTATGGTCTTCACGCCGACTTTTTCAACCATCCGGTGAAGATCACGGACGTCATTACTAAACAGTTTCGGCTTGGGAATCGGAATCCGCCCATCATAGCGCCGGCGATTTTCAACATCGAAATTCCAGCGACCGCCCAGCGGCCTGTCACCGTCCATCAGAATATCATGATTTTTGCGCATCTGCCGATAGAAAGATTCCATCAGATAGCGCTTTTTGCCGGAAAAAAAATCCTGCAAATCCTGTCGCCGGGTGAAAAAATGCTCGGTGTCGAACGCCTCCCAGGAGACGGATAGCGTTTTGGCCATCTTGCGGAGTTCAACATCCAAACGATGCTCATCGGGCAGCAGATACTCAAAACGCCCAAAGTGCTTTTCTTTGATCAGCCGTTTGATGTTGCCTTCGATGGTTTGTTGATTATCGGGATCATCCAGCCGCATATAAATGACGGCGTGTCCTTTTTTTTTGAGCTTTTCTGCAAAGGCCCGCATGGCGGCGAAAAACGCCACCACTTTTTGAACATGATGTTTAACGTAATCCGTTTCCTGCCGGATTTCCATCATTACATAGGTCACCGTTTGGTCGAGCTTTTTAAACCAGGTGTGCTTCTCGTTTAATTGATCACCGAGTATCAATCGCAATATTTTATCTTTGGCCATATAAAACGCCTTTTATCGGTATGCTTTTTCCAAAGCATCCACCTTTTTTACATAGGCCTGAATATCGCATTTTCGTTCGAGTCCGGATGCGGCCATGTAACGGATCTTACCGAAAATCGGACGCTCGAACCAGGCCCGGTCGTGGACCCCGAAGACCCAGGCCACACCGGTGTATGAGTTGGCATCGCGGCCGTCGAGAAAGTATTTGTTATTGATGGCCAGGGTGGTTTTAAAGGCCTGCTCAGGGGTTGGGGACCATTCCAGAATTTTTTTGCCCCAGTACATGCGCATGTAATTGTGCATAAACCCCGTGAACTTCATCTCCCGCATGGCCGCATTCCAGTATTGATCGTGGGTCCGGGAATTTTCAAGCTGGCTACGGTTATATCGATATTCACGCCGGTCTTTTTTATGTTCGGCCAGGGTTTTTTGCGCCCAGGCCGGCAGACAGGTATAAGAATCGTAGTCCGGGGTATGGTAAACAAAATTCATGGCCAACTCGCGCCGCACAATCAATTCCTCTACATATGCCTCCCGGGCGTCTTTGAAACGCCTTTCGGTTTTCAGGACCTGTAAAGCCAGATACAGCGGGGAAATTTGCCCGAAGTGCAGGTATTTGCTCATGTGGGAGACATCATCGGTTTGGGGTTGGTTGCGGTTTTCAACATAATTTGTAAACCGCCGGTGCAAGAAATCGCTAAACATTTTTCGGGCCCGGGCGGTACCGCCCTTAAATGAACCACTGACCGGCAAAACACCGCGATCCAGCGATATTCTTTTTAAAACAGCGTCAATATTGCTCAGATCGATTCCGCTGATCCTGAGCTGCAATGAAGATTTTTTTATTTTCGTCGACTTAAATTCGACAAGGTAATCGCTGAGATGTTTGTGAATTTTGGGGCGTATGGTGCGGGCCGCATACTCGGCTTTGCCGGAGACGACTTCAAGCGGCACCACCACATCACTTTCTATTTGAACCACCCGGCAGCCGGCTTTCTGGGCGACTTTCTTGCGCCATTGTCTTTGATGCCTGAGGTAACCGCGATCGCATACGATCAAGGATGCTTTTTTGCCGGTGAATAGCGCCACATCAGCAGGATTGCCTTTTTGAACGACCATTTTGATACCGCGCTTGCCCAGCGCAACCCGGACCTCCTGAAGCCCCTCCAGCATGAAGGTGTAATGGCGCAAATTGGCTTCCGGATAATCGTCCATCAACCCAAAAACCACTAGAACCCCCTGATCGATTTTATTGGCGTGTTGAACCGCATACTCCAGGGCGTGATTGTATTCGGCTCGCTGGGATTGTTGCATCCAATAGAGCACATAATCGCCCTGGCGGAGATCACGGTCGTTTAGAATTTGAATCCGCGAATCGTGAATATCTTCAGGTTTCATAAGCTTACCGTTAATTGCCGCAGGTGAGTTTATTTTTTAGATGCAGGATGGAGTTTCATTTGCAACTTCAGCCAGTCATTGAGCTCCAGCAGGGTTTGAGATAGCTGATAGCGGCCACCGGCAAATACGCTGTAATCTCCCCCGCCTGCCATGGCGGAAGCAAAACGGATCGAATTGGCATAAAACAGCCAGGTGTCGCTCCACTTGCGTTCTATCGCTTCATTATACGGGCTATCTTTTTGGTCGGCGAAGCCTTGCTGCCAGATTTCCTGCATGATTCGGGTGGCGGTTAGCGTCTGGGCATTTGTTCCCGCAATGGTATTTTCAAAGCGATCCCAATGGCCGTTGACCCAGGAAGCATCATGGCAATTCAAACAGGCCGCCTGCATCGTCTGCCGGCGGGCATCCCTTTCTTTTTCATCGATTAAATACGTTGATGCAAAGCCACCCTCAAAATCGGTCGGCAGCGGCAATCCGTTTTTATTACGAATAATGCTGGTATTCGGCTTTGCAGGATGGGGGTGGGCATATATCAGCCCGAAGATGCGCCAGGGCAGCCGGTTGTTCATCTGATGGGTCCTTTCGACCACCACTTCCGCATCGGTGTTGACCAGCAAGCTGACATGGCAGGTGGCGCAGGTCGGGGCCGTAAAATCTTTGCCGACGGTCCACGGCACGGCTCTAAAATTCCAACCTGATTGCATGGTCGCAAAGATATTTCCGTGTTTGCTGGCGGTATAGACTTTAAAAGCCGGTACATCGGGCCCGACATGACACTCTTTGCAAGTATAGGGTTTACGTGCCATTTCAATCGAAAAGGTATGCCGTGTGTGGCAGGCGGAGCAGGCGCCCATGCTGCCGTCCAGGTTAATGCGGCCGACACCCTGATTGGGCCAGCCTTTGATGATCGGAAATTCCAACTCACCGGCGGCTTCGGTGTCCCGGGTTTCATATCCGCTAAGCTCAAGTTTGGTGCCGTGACAGTAATAGCAGGCTTCAGCCATAGTGGCATCGTTGGCCGCTGCCAGCGTCATTTTCCCGTTTTGGTATTTTGTAGACGCCAGAATAGAATGCTCCAGTTTTTGATACAGTTTATTATCGGCTAAATTACCAAATGCATGGGCCATGATATTTTTGGAATATTGCTTTCTCTCAGTCACATGACACGTCTGGCAATCATCCGGGCTGACCACCACATGAACGTCATAGCCGTTGTGCTCAAATGTATCCGCATGCGCTTTGGGTCGCAGCGTGTGGCACTCTGCGCATCCCACCACAATGGTTTGCAAGTTTTCAGGAACGGTGGTGCTCGACACCTTACGGGCAACACCTTGGACTGTCATGGCTTCTTTGGGGGTGACCTTGGCGTGGCGGCTGTTTTGCCAGTCATTGACAATTCCGGGTTGGAATGAGGAATGACAATCGATACATTCGGCCGTCGCTTCGCTGATGGGAACCTCTGCGGATATGCCCGGACCTGCGCTGACCAAACTAATGAAAATCCAAATTATCACGACCGTATCTTTCATAATTAACTCCTGCAAACTGAATTCAGACCCTAACGGGAAAATCGAGTTTCTTTTAGCGCATTGGTTTCAAATGCACAATTAAAAATTTGCCCTCACGATTTCTTCGATAAGATGCATATAGGGCAATCAATAGCGAATCGACCAATCGCTGTTGACGTATTCTTTTTAAGAGACATTGGGCGGTAGGGCACAGGTGGTGTGAAGTTTGGGAGTAAAGCGTTCGGGTCCGGATACAATCGGTTTGCCGATTAGTCTGGCAATGGATTTGAGCATGCCAAAAAAAATCCATTGATGGAACGGATACAATCCATACCAGTACAAAATCCCCGCCAGACCTCTCGGTAAAAACCGTGATAGCATTTGCAAATCGACCTGTCGGGTTCCGACGGGGGTAATTTTAAATTCCAGCAAGGCTTCGCCGGGCATTTTCATCTCGGCAACGAGCACCAGACGATAAGGCACTTCTATGTTTAAAACTCTCCAGAAATCCAGGGCATCACCAACGCCGATATCAGAAGGGTGCCGGCGCCCTCTTCTCAGGCCCACACCTCCGACGGCACGATCCAGTATGCCTCTGATTCTCCAGAGGGAATTCCCGAAATACCAGCCGGTTTGGCCCCCGATTTTACTGATCGGCCGCCAGACCTCATCAGCCGACGCCCTTATGCGGGCGCGATAACCGCAGTTCATGATGGTACCACCGGCCCATTCGGCATCCCCGCAGTGGGCCCATTCCGGTGTCAATAACCGGCCCGCATCCGCCCAGCATGTATCCACCTGCGCCTGATTTATGCGCTCCAGCGCCAGGCGAATGGCTTCACGGCAACTCAGAAGTTTCTGGGGGATGATGGCCTGAATCCGGTTCTCCGTGCAAACGGCCGCACTGGTCAATCCTTCTGTCAACGGCAGCGCAATTGAAGCCGGCACCGGGCTGATCAAATGAATCCAGTAAGCACTCAAGGTCGGCGTAAGCACCGGCACCGGAATGATCCAGCGTTTGGGCAAATGCGCTTCTTCGGCGTAAATATCCAAAAGCTCGCGGTAGGTCAGCACATCCGGACCACCGATATCAAAGGTTTCGCCGATGGTTTCATTGTGCTCAAGGCATCCGACCAGGTAATTGATGACATTGCGAATGGCAATCGGTTGATTGGGTGAGAACACCCAGCGGGGGGTCGTCATCACCGGCAGATGTTCGACCAGATAGCGCAATATCTCAAAGGAAGCGCTGCCGGATCCCAGAATCATGGGGGCGCGCAGGTCAGTCGTGGGCACCGCTCCGGACTGAAGAATGTCGGCAACCTCAAGGCGGGATTGCAGATGTCTGCTCAATGGGGCTATGCGGGCTTCTGCCAGACCGCCCAGATAAATCATCCGTTCCAGGCTTGCCGAGGCGGCGGCGGCGACCATGTTGCGAGCGGCCTGTCGATCGGCCTCGACATACTTTTCTTTTTGGGCGATCATGGAATGCACCAGATAATATGCTGCCCGGCAACCCCGGCACGCTTTTTCAAGAGACCCCCGATCGAGGACATCGCCTCGCAGCAGTTCAATCTGTTGATCTCCTGCCCAGGGACGGTCTCCGAGCTTGTCCAGTGACCGGCCCATTGCCCTCACCCGATATCCGGCCTCAAGCAGCGCCGGAATCAGACGCCCCCCAACATAACCCGTCGCCCCGGTAACAAGAATCGGCCTGGAATCCATGTAAAAGTTCCTTTTAGATAAGATCGATTTTACTTAAAAAAATAACTTGAATGGGTTTGAGAACCGCCAGATTTTGCCCGAGGGCAAGGCGTCGATTCGATTCAAAAGCGGAGCGTACACGGCAGTACGTGAGCATTTTGAATCGGATCGCAACGCGGCCATCGGGTAAAAGATGGTGGTTCTCAAACCCATTCACACGTGGGTTCTTAGCTTTAACTCCACCGGATGCGGATTCAGATAGGTCTGCAATTTCAAATACCGCTGATCGTATTTACGGACATAATGGTTGATCAGCGTAATGGGCACAATCAGCGGCACAAACTCCTGCCGGTACTGGTTGAATACATCGAGCAGTTCCTGCTTTTCGTCTTTGGACAGCTGCTTTTTGAAATATCCCATCAAGTGCTGCAGCACATTCAGATTCTTTTTGGGTGTCGTCTTGAGCGTCAATGACGCCATTAAAGTGGTCTCATATTGCGTGTACAATTCTTTCATCGGCATCTTCTTGCCTTCCGCCACCAGTTTGCCCATAATTGAATAATGCTTGGGACTGTGTGAAAGAATTAAAAGCTTGTTGCGGGTATGAAAATCAACCAGCCTGCCCATGCTTTTGCCTTTGGCAATGGCCTCCCGCCAACGTCGCAGCGTAAAGATGCGCTCGATGAAATTTTCCCTGATCTTGGCATCATGCAGGCGGCCGTCGTCTTCTGCGGGAATCAGCGGAAAATACGCCATAAATTCCCGGGCAAACATGCCGACACCTTTTTTGACCGGCATGCCCTTTTCGGTGTAAACCTTCACCCGAATCATTCCGCTGCTGGGAGAATCGCTTTTGAAAATAAAGCCGTGCAGGTCCTCTTTCTCCAGCTCCTTTACCCGCTTCCGGGCCCAGCGAAGCATTTGATCCGTACGATCAATTTTGGTCTTAAATGTGATCAAACGCGGATTTTCCGGATCACCCACCAAACGCAACGATTCCCGGGGAACACCGAATCCGGCTTCAACCTCCGGACAGACCGGAACATAGTCGACGAACTGGCCCAATGTGTTTGTTAAAAACCGATCCAGCTTGTGACCGGCATTCCACCGCACTGCGTTTCCCAGAAGGCAGGAGCTGATCCCCAAGCGCACTCGCTGCTGCATTTGACACCTCCTTTGCTTTCCTTCCCCAAAATAACAGACCGCTTTGGCAAAATTTTGATTCTCTGAAAGACCCAACTATGATAATCATTAAAAATCAATATAATCAATATCTGTCTTGGAGATCAGATGATGCTCAAAGAAATGATAGCCCTGGTCAAAGAGGAAAATATTTGTGTCCTGGCAACAGTGGCTGATGGTAAGCCCTATTGCTCGCTGATGGCTTATGTCACCGATGAACATTGCAAAGAAATCTACATGGTGACCCACAAAAATACAAACAAATATGAAAATCTGAAGGGAAATCCATCTGTAAGTCTTCTAATCGATACCCGCGACATTTCGCCCCGCTCCGAAGCAAAAGCGCTTACAGTAGAAGGCACGTATGCTGCAATCGAAAGTGAAGAAAAAAGAAAAAAGATCCGGGCTAAACTTCTGGCCGTTCACCCCCACTTGGCCGGCTTCATAGATCATCCCGAAGCTGAAGTCTTGCGAGTTAAGATTCGCTCTTTTCTTTTGATAGATGGATTGCAGGATGCCCATTTTCAATCTGTATAGCGCCTGCATTAGAGATCCGAAGAACCGATCGTGACGATTCCCAGATACCCATCGACGGTAAGTTCGTCTCCATTCTCAATCAGTACGGTTGCATCCGGGATACCGGTTACACAGGGCAGGCCGTATTCTCTGGCAATAATCGCACCGTGGATCAACATGCCGCCTCTTCTTTCAACAACAGCGGCAGCCAGGGGAACCACAAAGGTCATATTCGGGTCCACCGCATCGCAGATTAGAATTTCACCGTATTTAAATTCGGATAAATCGGCCGTTTTCTGGATCACCCGGGCAGGCCCCTTGGCTAAACCTGGCCCGGCAGGCTGACCGATCAGCTGTCGGGGTTGAATCACAAAGCCGCCGCCCGGTTGTTGTTTATAGGGTGATTGGAACTGAGGTCGATGGTCCAAATTTTCAACCATCTGGATGAGTTCATCGGCAATTTTTTGCCGGTTCCCTCCGGCATGGGAAGCATCAATTCGCTGACGGGCCTCGCGCACGGAGGCGAGTAACTGCGCCTCTATTCTGCCTAAATAAAGATTGTCGTCATCCCGCAGCTTATAACTGCTGCGGCCAAGATCAAGTAACGCCGCAGCCTGTTTTTTCTGTTCGCCCTCAAAAGCATTTAAAAATTTTTCCTTGAGCGTGTCTTTCTCGCCTGATTTTTCCTGACCGGTTTTGGTCGGCGGATGCGCTGCCATCTCAAGCAAAATCTTATAGAGCGAATCTGAGGTCTGTTCACAATGCGTCCCGCCGGTAACTGCACAGGTGAGATCGCCAAATTTTTCAACAAATTGATCTACGCCTTCTAAAAACTGCGGATCGAGACCGGCATATTGCCCGGCAGCTAAATCTTTTGCAAGG
>JASFGZ010000159.1:0-8943 GCA_050123495.1 Desulfobacterales bacterium | reverse complement strand
CGCGATCTCCCTCGATCCCGACAAAGAAGTCCCGGTAATCGATGACAATCTATGTCTGAAATGCGGCAAATGCATGCCGGTGTGCCCCAGCGGAAGCCTTATAGAGGGCAAAAAAGGATACCGGGTACAGCTTGGGGGCAAGCTCGGTCGGCATCCCCAGCTTGCCAAGGAACTCCCCGGTGTTTATAGTGAGGAGCAGGTGCTGCAGATCATCCAGGAATGTATTCGCTATTACAAACAGCATAGCCAGCACGGCAAACGTTTTGCTGAAATCCTGCAGCCGGAGGATTTTGCGGCAATTGCCAAACGCTACCCCGGAGTGTAAAGGTAAAGAAGGAGGTTTTGCAAAATGGAGAAAAAAACATTTTCGATCCCCAGTATTTCATGCGGCCATTGTGTCAATACCATCAAAACTGAATTAACCGAACTCGAGGGAATTGCAAGAGTGGAAGGAGACATCGAAGGCAAGCGTGTCGAGGTGGAATGGGACACTCCGGCCACTGAAGATATCATTAAGAATAAATTAACCGAGATTAACTATCCGGCCGCCTAGTAGCATTCAATTCACTCTTGAATATAAACGTGAAGAAATGGACCTAAAACCCTATATTTTGAGATCAATCCAGGCAGCCATAACTGCCGGCGAGGCGATTAATCAGGTGTACCGCTCGGATTTCTCAGTGGAATATAAATCCGATAAATCTCCCTTAACCCTTGCCGATCAAAAATCCCATGAAATAATAACGGGCGCGTTAAGAGAATATGATTTTCCGATCCTGAGCGAAGAAGGCAAAGACACACCTTACGCGCAACGCAAAAATTGGGAGCGCTTGTGGATTGTGGATCCGCTGGATGGCACCAAGGAATTCATCAAGCGCAACGGCGAGTTTACGGTCAACATTGCTTTGATTGAAAAGTGCAGGCCGGTTCTGGGCATCATTTTTGTGCCCGATAGAGACACCCTCTATTTCGCTGGACAGGCTTTGGGGGCCTATAAACTGGAAAACGGCCCTTTCAGCGAATTACAGGGAGCCCGAGCAGATTCAATAGAGGAAGCCGGTCTTTTGTGGGATCAAATCATGGCTCAATCGACCAGACTACCCGTTAAAGACCCACAACGCACCTCCCTGACGATCGTCGGCAGCCGCTCGCACAAAAATGCCGAACTCGAAGCCTTTGTTGAAGAAAAACGTAACGCGTTCGGCAACGTCGAGTTTATCTCAGCGGGCAGTTCCCTGAAGATCTGTCTGATTGCAGAAGGCAGAGCGGATTTATATCCCCGGTTGGGCCCCACCATGGAATGGGATACAGCCGCCGGACAGGCAATTGCCGAAAGTGCCGGTGCCATGGTCTACCAATATGATACCCGGGAGCCGCTGGTTTATAACAAAGCGGACCTGCACAATCCCTGGTTTATTGTTAAAAGATAGGCATTTGAACATTCGAATTTGTTTCGAATTTCGGATTTCGTGATTCGGATTTAGAGCCGGCTCACAAAAGGGTACTATTTTTAAAGCGTTAAAAACTAAATACGAACCAAAACAGGCACGCTGAATAGATTATGTCCGATGATAAGATCACCCTGCCGGTAGCGGGTATGACATGCGCCAATTGTGCCATGAACATCGAGCGCAGCGTTAAAAAACTCAACGGCGTATCCGATGCCCAGGTCAACTTTGCCGCCGAACAGGCGGCCATCTCCTTTGACCCCACTCAGTTGCAAGTGAAGGATGTCGTTGCAAAAATCGATGCTTCCGGCTACTCGGTTCCAACGAACAAGATGGAATTTCCGGTTACCGGCATGACCTGTGCCAACTGTGCCGCCAACATCGAACGCGCTTTAAGCAAAAAGGTTTCCGGCATTGTCAGGGCAACCGTAAATTTTGCCAGCGAAAGGGCCGCTGTAGAATACATCCCGGGAGTCGCAACGCTGCAGGATATGATCACAGCCATTAAAGCCGCCGGTTACGGTGTGATCTCGCCTGAAGAAATTTCAGAAGAAGAAGATGCCGAACAAATCGCCCGTCAGGCTGAAATTCGGGAACAAACCCGCAAATTTATCGTCGGTGTTATTTTTGCGCTGCCCCTTTTTGTGTGGAGCATGGCCAGAGATTTTGGCCTTATCGGAGCGTGGAGCCATGCGGCCTGGGTCAACTGGTTTTTCTGGGCGCTGGCCACCCCGGTTCAGTTTTATACGGGCTGGGATTATTATGTAAACGGGTTCAAGAGCCTTAAAAATAAAAGCGCCAATATGGATGTCTTGGTTGCCATGGGCGCTTCGGTGGCCTATTTTTATTCGCTGGCCCTGCTCATTTTCCCAATATTAGGCCAGCATGTTTATTTTGAGACCTCGGCGGTCATCATTACCCTGATCAAACTGGGCAAAATGCTGGAATCCCGAACCAAGGGGCGCACCGGGGGGGCCATTCGCAAACTGATCGGGCTGCGACCCAAAACCGCCACGATTATTGAGAACGATACTGAAAAAGAGGTCTCCATCGCGCAGGTTCAACTGGAAGATACGGTGCTGGTCCGTCCGGGTGAACGCATTCCGGTGGACGGCATCGTCATCGAAGGCACATCCTCTGTGGACGAGTCCATGCTCAGCGGCGAACCGCTGCCGGTGGACAAGCATGCCGGCGATAAAGTGGTAGGCGGGACCATCAACGGGGAGGGCCTTTTAAAATTTAAGGCCGCTGCGATCGGCAAAGATACCGTCCTGGCGCAGATCATCCGGCTGGTCCAGGAAGCCCAGGGCAGCAAAGCCCCTATCCAGGCTTTGGCCGACAAGGTTGCCGCTGTATTTGTACCGGTTATCATCGCATTGGCCATTGTCGTGTTTTTTATCTGGTGGGGTATCGCCGGAGAATTTGTTCCCGCCATGATCCGATTGGTGGCCGTGCTGGTTATCGCCTGCCCGTGCGCCCTGGGGCTGGCGACGCCTACCGCCATCATGGCCGGCACCGGAAAAGGTGCCGAAAGGGGCATTTTGTTTAAAAACGGCGAAGCCCTTGAGACGGCCACCAAGCTCGATACCATTGTACTCGATAAAACCGGCACCATCACCATCGGCAAGCCCGCCGTGGTGGATATCATACCGATTGAGCCGCAATGCAAGACAGTACAGGATCTTTTGAAACTGGGCGCCTCGGTTGAAAAAGGATCCGAACATCCTTTGGGCAAAGCCATCGTCAAACACGCCGAATCCGAAGGTGTACCGCTCCTGACTCCGGAGGAATTTAAAGCATCCGGCGGACTGGGGGTTCAGGCGCGCATCGACGGCAGTCTGGTAAGGGTGGGAAAACCCGATTGGTTTAAAGAAATAAAAATAAATATCAAGCCGGCTGCCGACCGGATCCGGCAGCTGCAATCCCAGGGCAAAACGGTGATGGTGGTGGCAAGCGAAAACCATCTTTGCGGTTTGATTGCGGTATCCGATGAGCTCAAACCCGACTCGCTGGAAGCGATTCGTGAACTGCAGGAACAGAATCTTAAAGTCGTCATGCTCACCGGTGACAACCTGGAAACCGCTCAAACCATTGGCAACCAGGTTCATATCGACGATATCTTTTCAGAAGTAAAACCGGAAGAAAAATCTCTCAAGGTCAAAGAATTGCAGGAAAAAGGCGAACGCGTCGGCATGGTGGGCGATGGCATCAACGACGCCCCTGCCCTGGCCCAGGCCGATGTCGGACTGGCCATCGGTACCGGCACGGATGTGGCCATTGAAACGGCCGAAGTCATTCTTTCCAGCGGCAGTCTCAGCGGTGTGTCCCGGGCCATACGATTGAGTCGGGCCACCATGAATACCATCAAACAAAATCTTTTCTGGGCCTTTGGTTACAATGTGATTTTAATTCCGGTGGCGGCCGGAATCCTATACCCGTTTGAATCCCTGCCGAATATGCTGCGCCAGCTGCATCCCATCCTGGCCGCCCTGGCCATGGCCTTCAGCAGTGTGTCGGTTGTGACCAACAGCCTGCGTCTGTATAAAACCAAAATCAGATAACTAGGGAATTCTCCGGATGGCCAACAGGGTAATATCATCGAACTGGTCGGCTTCACCGACATACTCCTGCAGGCTTTTTTCGATTCGATTAATCAAATCAGTGGCGGTAGATGGAGGTTCTTCTAATATTGATACTAAACGCTCGATAGTGAAAAAGGTACCGTTTGCTGCACTGGCCTCCGGCACGCCGTCGGTGTATCCCAGAAGAATGTCGCCCGGCTTCAGGCGGGTTTGCTGAATCTTAAAATCGATCTTCGGCTCAATCCCAACCGATGGTCCGGTGGCGGCAAGCTTCTCTTTTACACCACCACCCGGACTAACAACAAACAATGGCTCGTGCCCCCCGCTTATGTAACTCAACGATCCGGAAGCGGTATCCAGAATGCCGAAAAACAATGTGGCGAACATGGCAAGATCGCCGTGATTAAGAGCAATATAATTGTTGGTAAGTTCGATAGCTTTAAGGGCCCTGAGGTGGGTGGCGTCTGGGGATTTATTATTCGCATGCTCATCGTGTTCATCGAGGATGGTGTAACTGTCGGTAAGTGACAGGCTCTCCAAAGCGGTCCCACCTGAAAATATGCGAATCAGGCTGCGAAAAAGCGCCATAAAGAGTGCCGCCCCCACACCTTTGTCACATACGTCGGCCACCACAAAGCCGACGCAACCTCCGGGAAGTTGGAAGATATCATAAAAATCGCCGGACACCTGTCGGGCCGGCTTGAAAAATGCACTGGTTTCCCAGCCCGGCATCTGTAACAGTTGATTGGGTAAGAAATTAAATTGCATCTGACGGCCTTTTTCCAGTTCGTTGTTGAGCACCTGGGAGTAAGCTTCAACCTGTAGAAAACTTTCCTGGAGGGCCGTCTCGGCATCTTTTCGCATGTTAATGGCGTCCGATATTTGCCGGTACATCTTGCGAAAAGCCCCAATCACTTCACCCAGTTCATCGTCGCGTTGAACCGCAGACGAATAGAATTCAGGTGTTTGTTGATCTTTACTCAGTGCTTCACCAGCTCGAGTTAAATCTTTTCTGAGATTCAAAATGGGATTGATTACGATCCAGCGCAGCGGAAGCCAGGTGCCCACTGTAACGACAAGTGAGATGATGATCACCAACCCGGCAATTCGCAAAAAAAAGGCAAAGAGCTCTTCTTTTACAGAAGAAGAATCATGGCGAAGAATCAAATGATAATCTCTTTGCAGCTCTGCCGGTGAACAGGCAATGTCGTAGCGGAGTTTGTCATGACTCAACCTAAAGGTCATTTCGGCAGGTTTGACATTGGAAATCAACAATTCAGGCATTTCGCCAAAAGAACCGATCTCTTTGCCATCAGCCCGGTAGAGGGCGCCTCCCACCACCATTTTGCCATCATAAAGGCGATTGACGTAATCATAGAGTTCTTCATCCGGAGCCCCCGTATCAACCAGCTGTAATACAAAAGCAACGCGTGCAACCGAAATTTCTTTCATCTGCGACAGGAGTTCTTGCTCGCGTCGTTCGTATGAGGGGATAAAAATCAGGGTTTCTATGAGAATTACGCTGATAAAAACCCAGAATACGATGCGTCGAGATAGCCGGGGTATCCTGAAACGGAACTGCTCTTTTCGTGACATTATCCTGTCTTCCAAGTCATTTTTTGTTTGAATTGCAGATTATGCTGAAAATATAAAAAAATGCTACAAATTGTCTTGGGTTAAGTGAGGGTTTCTTTTAGGAGGCTAAAACACAAATACCAAAACCAGAAGCGGAGTTGAATCCGTATCAATTTGTCTCAGCAAGCAGCTGCTCGATCACCTTCCGGCCTTCTTCGCTTTTCCAGTCCCGATAGCCGCGGGCAACGGCGACGACTTTGCCACGGGTGTTTATGAAAAAACTTATCGGTATTCCCCGCACACCATATTGGGCGGCAAACTCAGATTTGGGATCTAGTAAATTCAGGAAAGTCAGGTTATGGCTTTTGATATAATCTTTCACCAACTTTCTAATTTTTTCATCACTTCCCTGGTCAATAGAGACGGCCAAAATGACCAGACCGTTGTTTCTGTAATCCTGATGAATCTTTTCAAGAGAGGACCTCTCCTTGAGGCAGTAGGGTCACCAGGTGGCCCAGAAATTCAACAAGATGAACCTTCCCTGAAAATCACTTAAGCTTATTTTTGTGCCATTTAAATCCGGAAGGCTAAATTGCGGAGCATCTGGCTTTTCGTCTAACCTAAATACGCCAAACTTTGCAAGGTGGTCCTCTTCCCCCCAAAGGGAGAAGTCACCTGCCAGCAAAATAAAAGATAAACCGAAAAAACAGAGTGCAACCCGTTTCGTTACTTTCATACCTTACCTCTTTCTTATGAGGGGCTTGTGGAACATGTAAGTCCGATTGCTGCTGATAACGCGATCTTGCTGAAGCTTGCAAAGAGTTATACAACTTCTTTCATTTCTATGATTTCTTTTTAGAACATGATCAGAACACAGATTTACTTATCGCAATAAATTGTGCCCTTTACACGCGAGAATGAAATTACGCGCTTTAGACAGGAAATGACCGGAGCGAGTTCAGAAAATCTGAATTATTTATTCCCAGTCGCTTTCCCCTCACTTATACGCAGCGCTCACATGCAGTGCGGAGGACAATTCGTAAATTTTCCCTTTGTCGTTGGAACTGTGAAACGCTTACATGAAAATCTCAATTTCTGCATACAAATTCAACCTCACAGAGTTCCGCTTGTTTTTATGACTTGTCTGCCACGGAATAATTCGCCAGAACAGAGACGGGTTTTTTTCCGGTTTAATCCGGTATCCTATTCTGGCAACAAAATTGAAATGAATTGCCGTTTACTTGTTATTCTCAAAAATAAAAGAACTATATTCTATTGATCAAGCCACTGATCCCATGGAAAATCGTCCAATTAGTCAACCCCGTTATATATTGAAAATACTATAGAAACTCCTCCCCCGGATAGCTTATAAAAAATATATTATCGCCTTGAAAAGAGACAACCTCCCGTTAGAATGAAGACAATGTTTTTCACCCAAAAAACACTTCACACTAAAGGAGGTTGTCATGGATGCAAATGACGCTAACAGATTGAAATGGTTTCGTCAATTCAAAGAACACCCTGATGGTTGGCATTGATATTGGCAAAGATACCCATCACGCATTTCTAAGCACTCCAGCGGGGCGTACGATTCATCGTCGGCTGATCTTTGGAAATTCGATTGTAAATAGTAAATAGGGGACGTCCGTCATATTCTCATATTCAATCTTTTAATCAAAACAGCGGTCCAATTTATTATCCTCATTAGATTCCTAATAACTGCTTCTGAATCTGTTTTATATCTTCTATCTCCTCTCCCCGGTTTACAGCCATGCTGACGGTATTGGGCCTAATATTTAACCGGCGGGCTACATCCGCACAGCTAAATCTTAATTTACGTACCGCTAAATAGCAGAGCACTGCTCGGGCCTGAACAATGCGCCTATGTTTACTGGATGTTTTTAAATCACTGACCGGCAGCTCAAAGCTGACGGCCACCTTGTCAATCAGTTCATCCAATCCGGGGCCAGATGCATCCAGCTGCAAGCGCTGTTCAAATTGTTCATTGGCCTCTTTTAATACCCGCTGCACAAAATCCGACGAGCCCAGTATGCGTTCATCTCCTTTAATGCGAAGCCCACTGCCACGCAGCCCTTTTAAGATCGACCAGCCCCCCACCGAGCGGATCAGCCCTCCACCAACCAGATCCGCACGACGTCCCTGTAATACACCCTTGGCCACATAGGCCCCATAAGAGCGTCGCGCAGCAGAAACTGATTCGCCAAACAACCTCAGTATATATTGGCAATCTTGCCAATCGTTTTTGCGCTTGCCCATCAGCACGCTATGGCCACAAAGAGCATAGCGCCTTAACTGATTTAAATCTTTTACATCTTGGGCTCGTAGAGGATTTAAATGAATATAACGAACCAACTCTTTTAAATAAACCTGTTCTTCACATAAAAACGATTTATATCGATTTTGAAACAAATGACCGTGACGGCGGTAGCGACGATTAAAAAAAACTGCATAGCCGGTCAACAACCGCCGCATTACCGTGGCAATTGGCGCCAAACCGGTCCTTAGCAGCAAATGAACATGATTACGCATCAAAACCCAGGCATAACAGCTGGTTTCAGTCTCTATTAAAATCGTCCCCAAGCGTTTTAAAAAATCTTTACGATCCACCATATTGCGAAAGATCGCTTTTTTCTCAATGCCGCGAACGATGATGTGATGCAGGGCGCCCGGCGCGTCTATGCGAGCTTTGCGTGGCATGGGATTAGCTTAACACAAATGATATTAAATATGAATATATGACGGACGTCCCGTTTTCCAAAACATTGCGTGCGCGCAAAGGACGTCAAACCAGTTGAATCAAAAGCTCTGGAAATCGAATAGACATATGGATCATCTACAAACGCAGTTTTTAACACCAGATTCTGGCGAAAGTGCCGAAAAAAAATCGCTGGTTGAAGCCTTGCGTCAAACCAATGGGAACCAAACCCAGGCCGCACGGTTTTTAAGCATCAATCGGGTTAACGTCTGGAATCGTATGAAGAAATATGGGATAGACTCAGAGAAAGTCTTAACGACTTACTGGCCCTTTGGAATTGTTAAGATCGAATGTTTTTCTCAATTTTTGAATGGCACGCATCCTTAACCCGCAAAAAATCTAAGCCCCTACTATTTGCCTTAATTCGATCTCTAAATTAATACCGTATTTTTTTATCCGCTTCCAAACCGTCACACGGCTCACCCCTAGTATTCGCGCGGCCTCGGATTGATTGCCACCGACCTGCCGCAGCGTCTGAATCAGCTTTTTGCGTTCTTCCTCCCATGAAGCAGCGCTTTGGTGGTGATTCGTTGAAGGTCTTTTGCTGTTGGCTGTGATTTTC
>JASFGZ010000158.1:0-8987 GCA_050123495.1 Desulfobacterales bacterium | reverse complement strand
AGAGGCGCAGAGTGCGCAGAGATAAATTTTTCTTGGTCTGATTTCCGCTCTCAGGAAATCAGACCAAACTGTCTGCCTTGGGCATCAAATTAAAAAAAAATTTGGCTATTAAGGGAATATAGACAGAAGTGTCTACTCTGAATGTTTCTAAAAATAAGACCTTGCTGCAAGGCGCGGCTTTTAGTTTTCCGGAGGCCGACCATTCATTTATCAAATCAGATCGGTCATCCCGATGATTCAGGCGGGACCTCTCAACGGAGAACGAAAAGATATTTTTCTCTGCGCCCTCTGCGTCTCTGCGGTGAAATAAAAAAGCAAGCGATCCAACTATCACTCTGAAAGTCGGTCCCAGAATGCCTGACCTTCCGCCATTCGGCGATCCTCTCCGGATTTCGAAACGCGGCCCGTCTGACTTGGATACCCCCGCAGGCGCCCAATGCGCTCTTCGAGCGGCGGATGCGTCGCAAACAAATTCATTAAACTCTTGCCCGACAATGGGTTTACGATGAACATGTGCGCTGTCGATGGATTGGCATCCATCGGTATTTTTTTCGAATAGCGGCCAAGCTTTTCAAGTGCCCGCGCCAGCCCCTCCGGGTTTCCCGCAAAACCCGCACCGGTCGAATCAGCGAGGTATTCACGTGAACGTGAGATGGCCATTTGAATAATCATAGCGGCCAACGGCGCCAATATCGACATAGCGATCAAGCCAATGGCGCCGCCCCCCTCTCTGCTGTCACTTACGCCTCGGCCGCCAAAAATGGCCGAGAAGCGTGCGATGTTGGCTAGAATAATAATGGCGCCGGCCATGGTTGCTGCGATGCTGCCGATTAAAATATCGCGGTTTTTCACATGGGCCAGCTCATGGGCCAATACGCCCATGACCTCATCCCGATCCATAATGTTCAATAACCCCTGGGTAACCGCCACCACAGCATGCTCCGGGTTTCGCCCAGTGGCAAATGCATTCGGCGCTTCCTTGGGAATAACGAATATCTTCGGCATCGGAAGTCCCGCATTTCCGGCAAGTGTCTGGACCATCTCGTACACCTCCGGGGCCTGCTGGGGGCTGACCTCTTTGGCACGGTACATCTTTAAAACGATTTTATCCGAAAACCAGTAACTGAAAAAATTCATGCCGGCTGCGATCAGAAGAGCGATGATCATGCCCTGTTGACCGCCAAAGATCTGACCAATCCATATAATTAAAGCGGTCATCACAGCCAATAAAATCGTGGTTCGAATCTTATTTCCCATAAGTATTGGCTCCTTTCAAATCCTTGACAAATTGGTTAGAATATAAATCCGCAGGGCCACATTCGCAACCGTTTATTTTCAGGTCCGGGTCCAAAATTTCCCCTATTCAATCGATAAAACACCATATCTAGTAGTTCTGAAAGATGACTCTCTCAATATTTATTTTTTTTCTTTACAATCTTATTATTCGCGATAGAGTTAACTTTATTCTTAGGAGTTCAGCACCAATAACTAAATGAAATTCAAAAAAATAATTTTTCTTTTCCAAAAATAATGGTTGTATGCACTTTTTTTATATGTTAACGCTCAGAAGGATTTTATACCAGACCGTCGCGGTGTAAAAACCACATAAACCAATACATCACCAATGGCCTGCACCCCCCGGATTTTTCCTTCTCTGGAGTTGCTGGACAAATGGAACATCACGGTGCTTCTATCGCGAATTAGGCAAGCAGACAGGATGGAGAAATGGCGACCGCGAAAAAAAACCTGAAACTCATCGCACCCGGCACTGAAACCAGCGACCCGCAAAATACAAACTCCGCACCCCAGTTAGATGTCGACACCCAAGTCCTCAAAGAAGAAAAGATGGACATCTATGCGGTAACGCAGAGAAAAATCCAGGACAGCGATCAGGAAGAAGGAAAACCGGTCAATAAAGACCAACTCGTCAACAAAATTAACTACATCAATTTCCGCGATGACACCCTCCTTATTAATCTTAAGCATCGCAACTACCACAAAACGATTACGTTATTCGCCAAACCGCAACCGTGCCTCGGAGATTTGCTGGATTGTTTATGGCCCGAAGAAGAAGACATACGGCAGGTGTTAAAATTTTACGAATTTAAGAATATTTTGATTCCGGACGGCCAAAAACTGATAATGGTGGAGCCTGAAGTCATCCGCATGGATAAAGAAACCATCAGCCTTCTTCTGCCGGATACGGGTTATGAAATCAGCTCCCGAACGACGATGCGGCACGCCTGCACGAATATAGCGGCGCAGCTGATTCAAAGCAGCTCTCTTTTCTCCGGTACCCTGCTGGATTTTAATGCCGGTTCATTTAAAATCGAGCTCAAGACGCTGCCTCCTCAGACCTTTGAGTGGATAAATCCCGAATCCTCGGTAAATCTTATATTATCCGACGCAGGGGAAACGTATTACACGGGTGAATGTAAAATCATTCGACAAACAACCGGTCAGAATACCGGTACCTATATTTTGAAACCAATCAAACGCGAGATTCAACGGTTCAAACATAAAGAGTTTCGCAGCCATCGATATGAATTAACGCCCTCGCCGAATATTATTTTCAGACACCCCTTTACCAAAAAGATATTTGATCTTAAGGCGATTGACTTGTCCGGTTCCGGATTTTCGGTGGAAGAAGATAAACACAACGCCGTGCTTTTACCGGGTTTGATCCTACCGAAGCTCGAACTGAGCTTTGCCAACAGTTTTCGGTTCCAATGCCGTGCCCAGGTTGTCTATCAAAAAGTATGGGATGCCGATAAAGGCGGCAGAAGGATAAAATGCGGTCTGGCGCTGCTGGATATGGATATTCGGGATCACGTCAAACTGGTTGCATTACTGGATCAGGCCAAAGATAAAAATTCCTATATTTGCAACAACGTCAATCTGGATGAACTATGGGATTTCTTCTTTGATACCGGATTTATCTATCCGGACAAATACGCGTTTATTCAAAAAAACAAAGACAAAATAAAAAAGACCTATGAACGCTTGTACGGCAACAATCCTCACATTGCCAGACATTTCATATATCAGGACAAAGGTCGCATTCTCGGCCACATGGCGATGATTCGTTTTTATGAAAACACGTGGCTGATTCAGCATCATGCCGCCAGAAAATCTTCCCGCAATAAAGCCGGACTGGTGGTACTCGATCAGATCGGACGTGTGCTCAATGATTCTAATCGCCTTTATTCGCTCCACATGGATTATGTGATCTGCTATTACCGGCCGAGTAACAAATTCCCGAGCAGGGTTTTTGGAGGCGCCGCCAAAAGTATAAATGATCCCAAAGACTGTTCGATCGATCGGTTCGCGTATTATCACTATCAGAACACATCCAGACACATGCCGGCCTTGCCAAAAAGTTGGGAATTTTCGGCTACACGATCTGAAGACCTACAAGAACTCGAAGATTTCTATGAATACAGTTCCGGGGGGCTCATGCTAGAAGCCCTGGATCTGAAAGCCGATAAATTTGACTGCGACAGTCTTGCCGCACAATATCACCGGGTGGGCCTTACAAGGGAGCGGCATTTTTATTCTTTGAAAAAAAATGGCACCTTGAAAGCCGTCATTACGGCCGTGCTATCCGATGTGGGTTTAAACCTTTCCGATTTGACGAATTGCATCAAGGTGTTCGTATTGGATCCAAAGGAACTGACGGCCGATGTACTCAATACGATATTTTCTTTGCTATCCGAAAAATTTCAACGAAAAGATATGGCCATACTTCTTTATCCCGCATCCTATGTCGATGAGCAACTGATTGTCTATGAGAAGCTATATAACCTGTGGGTATGCCGCGTGCAAAGTTCGGATGAATATTTCAGGTATCTGAGCCGGCTGCTACGATTTATTTAGAATCTGTGCCGCCCACCGTGATCTTCATGGCAAGGATTTAAGCCCTCGGCAGGAAATTAAAGGTGTGTACGTAAATCTTCTCAAGTCAGAAAAATAATCCTCAAACTCTTTTAAAAAACCTTCATACCCCTCTTCATACCCTTCGAACTGATAACCTGAATTTTTGGCAGCAATTTCGACTTTCTTGGTGAAGTTGAAATTATCGATCTCTTTCAATTCACCGAAAATCAAGTTATGCGGGGCGACATCCACGTCGATGTCTTGGTAGCCTAAATCATAAAGGTATGAATACAATTTTATCCCGGCATAAGGATCGAAATTAAAATTATCCTCCAATTTCTGCATTACGTTGACTAAAACCGTTTCAAGTCTCTGGGGAAGCCCGAAATGGCGCAAACAATTACAGTCCAAATCAATCAGACACAAAATTCCGCCAGGCTTAAGGGCTTTGGAAATATTTTTAACGATATCAAAACTTTCCAGACGATAGTACTCGAGAACGAAGCGGACCCAAATAAAATCGAACATTCCAAGATCATCTAAAGGCTTGCGGATATCTTTGCCGACGTATTCAATTCCCATATGGCTATAATGAGTTTGAGCATACTGAAGTCGCTGGGGGGCAAGATCTACCCCCACGGCTGAACCGCTCGGGCCAACCAGCTTATTGAGGTGAAACGTGGTTTTGCCGACTCCGCACCCCATATCCGCTACGCGCATGCCCGGTTTAATACCCGCCCAAAGGGCCTGTTTTTCAACAACCGTCACATCCGTTTTCATATCAAGACGAACAGATTCTTCATCGCTCTCCATTAAATACCCGCGCTGCCCCATAATATAGTTACCCCTAGAATATGAGAAAAATTTTATCAGCAATACATAATCTTAAATTTGGCTATCATAAAAGTCAGAATTGCAAGAATGCTATTTTCAGCGAAATTGTATAAAAAGTCAATAGGTTCCGTATATGCAGAAAGTGGAGAAAATATCATAACGTTCGAACAAATTGAAGCAACAAGTTCGATAATTTCCTTGCTACCGGCCGCCTCGCTTGTTACTTTAAGTCTGTATTTGCCAGAAGCCATCTCAAAAATGTGGATCAGGGTCCAGGGCCCCCGCTAGAAGCGGGATTTCGCTTTTTGATCTCAAACATTAAGGAGTTCAACCCCGCCAATTGGCGGGATTTCGCTTCTGATCTTACTATATTAAGGGGTTCAAAACGCATGGATCGGCTCAAAAGCGGAGCATACACGGTAGTATGTGAGCATTTTGAGCCCAGCCGCACCACCGCCCTGGGCACTTAGACGCTTTTTTGAGCTGGGTTCTGGAATAAATCCGGACCCTCATTTTCTTAAAGGAGTTACTTCATGACTGACGATGAATTGGGTGTAAACCCGGAAGCCGACTTTGCCACGCTTCTGAATTCCTATAGCCCCACCGGCACAACCGATTTGCAGATTGGCAGCAAGGTTCGGGGAAAAATTATTTCCATCAGCCATGACACCATTTTTGTTGATATCGGCAGCAAAATTGACGGGGTCGTTGAACATGCGGAACTGCTGGACGAAAACAAGCAGATGAATTACAGCGAAGGCGATGTTGTTGAATTATATGTTCTTGAAATTAAGGAAGATGAAATCAGACTTTCAAAGGCCCTTTCAGGCATCGGCAGTTTTACGCTGTTAGAAGAGGCTTACGAAAATGCAGTCCCCGTAGAAGGTAAAATCCTGGAAACTTGCAAGGGTGGATTTCGGGTTGAAGTTATGGGTAGAAAGGCATTTTGTCCGGCAAGTCAGATCGATCTAAATTTCGTGGAAACTTTGGAAGACTATGTGGGCCAAACGTACAAATTTTTAATCCGTCAGGTTGACGCTCGCGATAAAAACGTGGTGATCTCACGGCGCGCCCTGCTGAGCCAGGAACTGGAAATATCTAAAAATCAATTCTATGCCGGGTTGCAGATCAACAGCATAATCGATGGGCGCGTCACCAAGCTGATGCCTTATGGCGTTTTTGTTGAAATACACCCTGGCGTTGAAGGCCTTGTGCATGTTTCCGAGCTCAGCTGGTCCCGGGTAGAAGACCCGCAAACAGCTGTTTCCGTCGGTGAAGCGGTGCGGGTCAAGGTGGTTGAAATCGAGAAGCGTGACGCATCAGATGAGCTTAAAATTTCGCTTTCCATTAAGCAGGTAAACGATGACCCGTGGCTGAGCATCGGCGATCGATTCAAGGTCAACGATAAAGTCAAGGGAACCGTCACGCGGTGTGCGAAGTTCGGTGCCTTTGTCGAGATTGACCCCGGGATTGAAGGTTTGGTTCACATCAGTGAAATGAGTTACCACAAACGGATCCTGAAACCAGAAGAAATCGTAACAGTCGGCGAAAACGTATTTGTTCTGGTAAAGGAAATGGATCTTTCGAATCGACGGATCTCTTTGAGTATCCGAGATGCCGAAGGGGACCCCTGGATGGAGGTGCCGCAAAAATATAAAGTGGGCCAAACGATCGAAGGCGTTATCGAAAGGAAGGAAAAATTTGGTTACTTCGTCACCCTGGCCCCCGGTATCACCGGTCTGCTTCCAAAATCCAAGATCAGCCAGTCACCGCATTCAGGCATCATTGAGAAACTCAAAGAAGGCAGCTCCATTCCAGTGGTCATTTTAGAAATCTCACCCAATGATCGCAAGATGACCCTGGCTCCGGGGGAATCGGGGGATGAACAGGATTGGCAAAAGTTTGCAAAAAAAGACCCATCATCGCTGGGCTCTCTGGGAGAAAAGCTGCAACAGGCCCTGGCAACGAAAAAACAGAAATAGGAGGTAAATTATGAAAAAAGCCATTAAGTGGGGACTAATTGTTTGTGTCAGCCTGGTGGTACTTGTCATCGCCGCGTTATTGATTGCTCCGGCGTTCATTGACATCCGCGATTACAAGCCCGAGTTGGAAAAAAAAGTGGCCGACGCCACCGGTCGGCCCTTTTCGGTTGGCGATGATCTGAGCCTGTCCCTTTTCCCATGGGCCGGTATTTCTTTTTCCGACCTGCGTTTAGGAAATACACCTGCATTTTCGGAAAAAGCGTTTGCCACGGTCAAATCATTTGAAGTCAGAGTAAAATTGCTGCCTCTTATTTCCAAAGATATTCAAGTCAAGCGGTTTATCCTGAACGAACCCAGCATTACATTGGTGAAAAATAAAAACGGGCAGTTTAACTGGGCCCAGCCCGATGATACGAAAGAAAAAGCAACGGCTGAAAAAACGACCAAAGAATCTAAAGCCCCGGCCACCGAAACCGGACTACCGATTAAGGACCTGACAGTTGGCGAGTTTTCAATCAAGAATGGATCGATTCTCTGGATCGACCACACAACCGATACCCGTAAAGACATCACCGCGGTTAACTTAAGCTTAAAGGACGTTTCTTTGGAGCGTCCGGTCAAACTTTCATTTTCGGCAATGCTGGACGATCAGCCGCTGTCCGTCGATGGGACCGTCGGACCCGTCGGCAAAGATTTTAAGCAGGCAACGATTCCATTGAACCTTGACATCAAAGCCCTCAAGCAGCTGATCATGCAACTCAATGGAAACATACAGAACCCCGCTTCAAAACCGGGCATTGATATGGCAGTCGCAATCGAGGAATTTTCCCCAAGAAAATTAATGGCGGCGTTGGATCAGAAGTTTCCCGTGGCCACTTCCGATCCTGAGGCTTTGGATCGGGTGGCGCTCAAAGCAAATCTCAAAGGAGATGCATCCAAAATCTCCGTAACGAATGGAATTCTCAACCTGGACGAATCCACCCTAAATTTTTCGCTTAACGCCGCTGATCTTTCAAGACCCAATCTGGCATTTGATTTGAATTTAAACCAGATCAATGTAGACCGATACCTGCCCCCCAAATCTGAGCAGAAGCCGGCTGCAGAAAAACCGACCGAAAAAAAACCAACCGATTATGCCCCTTTGCGAAGACTCATTTTAGACGGCCGGATTCAAATCGGACAGCTCGTTGCCAGTAAAGCCAAAATCCAAGACCTCGTTCTGCATATCAAAGCCAAGAATGGAATTTTCAATCTCGATCCCTTAAAACTGGCCATGTACCAGGGAAATGTATCCGGCAAAGGTAATTTTAATGTGCAGGCCAATATCCCCAAAAGCAGCGTCAACCTCAACGTTGAAAATATCCAGGCCGGACCCCTTCTTAAGGATGTTCTGGAAAAAGACATAATAGAAGGCGTCACCAATGCCCAGCTCAAACTGAGCATGTCCGGCGAGGATGCCGCCATGATAAAGAAAACCTTAAACGGCAACGGGCAGGTTCGATTCAACGATGGCGCCATCATCGGGATCGATCTGGCCGGAATGGTACGCAATGTGAAATCGGCCTTTGGTTTGGAACAGAAACCGGCGCAACGCCCGCGAACCGATTTTGCGGAATTAAATGCCCCCTTCAGCATTCAAAAAGGTCTGGTGCATACCCCTGAAACGCGCCTGAAATCACCGCTGATACGGGTTATTGCGGCCGGAGATGCCAATCTTGTCAAAGAAACGCTGGACTTCCGTGTAGAACCCAAAGTGGTGGCCACCATCAAAGGCCAGGGGGATGCGGAACAGCGTTCGGGGCTTATGGTACCGGTTCTGGTTTCGGGCACTTTTTCTAAACCCAAGTTCGCTCCGGACCTGGCCGGCATGGCCAAAAAGCAGTTGGAAGACACGATCATGGGCACCGATGAGGGACAAAAATTGTTGGATAAAAAGGGCCTTGAAGAAAGTGCCAAGGGCGTTTTGAAAGGCATCCTGGGCCAGTAATAGTGGGATATTGCATCGGGCTTTTCGAGGTTCAAAACCAATCTCGTGTCATATCCCCCAAATAGCTTGAAAAGTCGCAATAATTATGGTTTCAGGTTTCAGTATTCGGGTGTCAGCAAACAGATGACATCGAGCACAATTTGCTGCGTCGCCATTGCCCTGACACCCGACACCTGTCACCTACCTGTATCGGCGTATAATATGCATCCGTTTAGATCAATCAAAATTGCCATTGCAGCAGCTATGCTTTTACTCACCATGTATGGATGTGCCGGAGTAAAAGCATAGCTGCTGCAATGGCAATTTTG
>JASFGZ010000157.1:0-9025 GCA_050123495.1 Desulfobacterales bacterium | reverse complement strand
GTCGATATTTACTGTCCGCTTTACGCAGATCCCATCCGAATCGAGTTCTTTGGTGATATGGTGGAGTCCATACGATTTTTCTCTGCAGGCAGCCAGCGCACGCTTACGCCTATCGATGAGGCCGTTGTCCTTCCCGCCCGCGAAATGGTTTTAAATAAGGTGATGGTGCCGCAAATCATCAACAGGATAAGATCGCGGGCGGCGGAGCTTGAAATTCCGGTGAGCGAAATTAGAAAAATCATCGATCCAATCAAAAACGGTCAGGGCTTTCCTGGAATTGAGAGCCTTATCCCCCTGATTTACGCTGATCTTGATAATGTGTTTGACTATCTGCCAAAAAATACCCTGATTTCATCTGCCGCAATTGAAGACCTGGAGCGGGCGGCAGCGGAATCCGAAAACCGAATTGCAAAGAATTTTGAAACATCATGTCAAACGAAAAAGCTCTGCGTGGATCCTTCACAGCTGTATTTAAGCTGGTCACAGGTCGAGGCTATGATCTTACAAAAAAAGCCGTTAATTTTTAAACAGCTTGAAGTCCAGCGGGGGGGTGGGCCGAATCGCTCGGATACGATGCAGTTTAAAGCGGATGTCGAAACCAATACGGACATCAGTTTGCAACTAAAAAATTATCAAGAGAAGGAAAATCTTCTCAAACCGCTGGTCGATTGGATTGATAAAAAACGGCAGGCCGGATTGACGACTTTCATTGTGTGTCGAACCAAAACCCAGGCCGAAAGATTAAAGTCGCTGCTTATGCCTTATGGTCTCCAGTTTAAATTAGCGCAGACTTTTTCGGATGCGAAAATCGAGTCGAATACAGTCTACCTGTGTCTTGGACAGGTCTCATCGGGGTTTGTCTGGGCGGCGGAATCTCTGGCCATTATTACGGAAGCCGAAATTTTCGGATTAAGACCTCGCCCTAAAAAACCATACCGCTCCAGGCGGCCATCTGAATTGCTGGATCTGCAAGATCTCAAAAAAGATGATCTGATTGTACATGTTGAACATGGTATCGGTCGCTATGACGGACTGATGAAATTGAAAGTGGACGGTCTCACAAATGATTTCTTGGTGCTTTTGTATAAAGATGGCGATAAGCTCTATCTTCCGGTCGACCGGATGAGCATGGTGCAGAAATATATGGGGGTGGAAGGCATTGAACCGGTCATTGATAAAATGGGCGGAACGTCCTGGAAGCGGATAAAGGACAGGGTCAAACGATCTGCGGAAAAGATCGCGGGCCAACTTCTAAAACTGTATGCCAAACGAAAATTTGATAAAGGGTACGCCTTTCGTTCCATCGACAGCGAATTGCGCGATTTCGAAACAGGATTTGAATATGAAGAGACCTCCGATCAGATCAGAGCTATCGACGACGTACTCGATGATATGTATAAGAGAACACCAATGGAACGCCTGGTATGCGGGGATGTCGGATATGGCAAAACAGAGGTGGCACTACGCGCCTCATTTCTAGCAGTAAATAACCATAAACAGGTTGCGGTTCTTGTTCCCACGACGATACTGGCCGAACAGCATTATGCTACCTTTTGCAGACGTTATGAACGTTATCCGATAAATATTGCATGTCTGAGCCGATTCCGTGCGAGGCGAATACAAAGACAGATCGTAACAGATCTTGAAGCCGGCAGGCTGGATATTGTCATTGGCACCCATCGGCTCCTGCAGAAAGATATCGCCTTTAAGGACCTGGGATTGTTAATTCTCGATGAAGAACAACGTTTTGGCGTGAAACACAAGGAGAAGCTAAAGAATCTAAAACAAAATGTGGATGTGCTGACACTAACTGCGACGCCGATCCCTCGAACGCTGCATATGTCTTTAGTGGGTATCCGCGATATTAGCATTATTTCTACACCGCCCGAGTTTCGACAATCCATCATCACCTATATCTCTGAGTTTGATGGGGCTTTGATTTCAGAAGCGGTTCGCAAAGAGTTGAGTCGGCAGGGGCAGATCTTCTTTGTTCACAATAATATCCAGACGATTACGAAAATAGCCCGGAAACTGCAGCACTTGGTACCTGAAGTCCGCTTGGATATCGCCCATGGCCGGATGGATGAAGATGCGCTCGAGCTAGTCATGTATCGTTTCTTAAACAAAGAATTCGATATGCTCGTCTGCACAACCATCATTGAATCGGGTCTGGATATCCCATCGGCCAATACCATCATTGTTAATCACGCTGATCGTTTTGGGTTGGCACAAATTTATCAGCTGCGCGGACGGGTCGGACGCGCCGATGAGCAGGCTTACGCCTATCTGCTTATCCCCCATGAAAGCCTGCTGACGAAAGATGCCCAGAAACGCTTAAAGGTTCTTATGGAGCACAGCGATTTGGGTTCGGGTTTTCAGATCGCGATGAATGATTTAAAGATCCGAGGCGGTGGCACTATCCTCGGAGCATCTCAATCCGGCCACATAGCTGCGGTCGGATACGATATGTTTTTAAAGTTAATGGAAAATGCGATCGCCGAATTAAAGGGCAAAGCACCATTGGAACCGCTGGATCCTGAAATCAATGTCCGTATTTCTGCTTTTTTATCAGGATCGTATATTCCGGATATTGACCAGCGGCTGGCAGCTTACCGGCGATTGGCCAAAATGACCGAACTCAAAGAGATCGGCGATTTTCATACCGAGTTAATCGATCGTTACGGTGAATTGCCAGAAGAGGCGGATAACCTGCTTTTCAAGATAGGCCTTAAAATATTATCAAAGAAAGCGGGCATCGCCCGGCTGGATTTAAAAGGACAACAACTGCTTCTCCACTTTTCAGATGCTCACATGAAAAACTCTGAGTCACTTGTGGATTTGATTCTATCTGCACCTGAACGTTACAAGCTTCCGGCCGATCACGTATTAGATGTTAAATTAGCAGGTTATCGTGGTGGCAGTCCATTGAGTCGCGCCAAAAACATATTGAAAGATATTGAACAACGTGTTAACAATTAAAGGTTAATACCTGAATCTTGCATGAAAATAGATGAGAATGGATTGTCGATGACAAGATATTTTTCTTTAATAAACGGGTTGATTGGATCATTGCTGCTCCTTTATGGTTTTGCGGGTTGCATGAATGAAGGTTCAAACTCTGATAATGAACATTTAATTCGCGTCAGTGATCGGGTTTTAACAGTTCTGGAATTTAATCAGGCTTTTGAAATTTCCAAAACGGCTTATCCCCATAACCTTCGACACGAACCCGAGAATTTCAAAAATGCGCAGCTTCGTCTTTTAAATCAGCTGATGGTTGAAATGATCATCCTTGAAAGGGCTGAAGAATTGGGTCTTTATATTTCGGATGAAGAGGTTGAAAAGGCGGTTGCCGAAATTAAAAACGACTACCCTGAAGATACTTTTGAGAAAACACTGCTTGAGTTAGCCGTGTCTTATGACTCATGGGAAACGCGATTAAGAAATCGATTACTGATGGAAAAAGTGGTTGGCAGCGAGCTTAAGAATCAAATTGTCATCACTCCGGAAGATATTTCCACGTATTATGAGAAGAATTTTAGGACCCAAGGGCCCGATACGGATTCGGCCAAGAAGACAGAAGATATCAATGAAATGATGATTAAACACTTGCGCCAGGAGAAGACCGAAGAAGCCTATAAAAAATGGATAAAAGAACTTAAGCAGCGATACACCATCGAAATCAACAGCATTCAGTGGGAAAAAATTTCAGGTTCCGATTACAGGGAAGATCAAAACCGTGGTACCTTGGATTCGAAAAATAAGTAGGTGCGGTTTGTTAACCCAATTCGATAGGGATTTATCAAGGTTGCGTTTGAACCAATCAACTGAATGATGAAACATTCTTTCAAAAAAATTGTCACGTCTTTTACCCTTTATTTTTTTTGGGGGGGTGTTTTTGGCATCGGGATTTTCCCTTTCAACAGCCAGGCAGCAGATGCTGTTGTTGTGGATCGGGTTGTCGCCATCGTCAATGATGACCTCATCACCCTTTTCGATCTGAATCAGACTTTTCGGCCTTTTGAAGAAAACGTCAAAGCGCTCGGATACGCCCCTGAAAGAGAGCGTGAAACTCTCTTTAAATTACGATCAGACTTGCTCAAACAGCTCATTGAGAGTAAACTTGTAGATCAGGTAATCAAGAAAAACAATATCGAGGTAAGTGAACAGGAAATTGATTCCACGCTTGAACGCATAAAAGAGGCGCGCTCGCTTACCGATGATGATTTAAGAGCCGGACTGGCCGAGCAGGGCTTAACTTTAGACGAATATCGAAAAAACGTAAAACAGCAGCTACTCAGGAATAAACTGGTTAATCGTGAAATTAAATCAAAAATCGTAATTACCCAGGACGAGATCAAAGCTTACTATGACGCGCATCGCGAAAAGTATGCGGGTGAGCTGGAGTATCACCTTTGGAATATATATATCAGGATCCCCGAGTTTGCGGGTGAATCCGCAAAGCGCCTTGCATTAGAAAAAATGGAAGCGGTCGTAACGGGGCTAAAACAGGGCCGACCATTTGAATCCTTTGTGGTTGAGGATCCGGATTCGCCAATGGCTCCCAAAGGAACGGACTTAGGCCTATTTAAGCTGGACGAGCTTTCACCGCAACTGCAAGATGCTGTTAAAGGAATGAAGGCCGGAGATTTTTCTCCTATTTTAAAGACCGATATGGTGTATCAGATCATTTATGTCCAGAAAATAGTTGAAATTGAACCAAAATCCCTGGCAACCGTTAAGTCTGAAATTTATGAAACCCTATATAACGAAGCATCGGATAACAAATTTCAAACCTGGCTTAAGGATTTACGCAAACGCTCTCATATCAGGGTTATTCAATAATAAGAAAACTTATGAAAGACAGGAAAAATTTATTTTCATTTGGTCGCTATCTTCAGTCCATTCGGATTGAGAAGAACATCAGTTTGGAAAGAGTTTCAGAAGAGACTCGCATCGCAATCGGGAATTTACAGTTAATCGAAAAGGAGGATCTCGAAGCACTTCCTGCTGAAGTATTTGTAAGGGGTTTTTTGCGCGCATTTGCGCGTGCTATCGGTGCCGATGGTGAAGAAGCTGTTAAGCTCTATCAAGCCCGGCTCAATATGGAGGACGAACTGGCCGATGTCGGAAGCTTTGCGGGAAGATCATCCCTGAAGCCCTGGCTTGATCTGGCTTTATCGGTGGCTGCCCTGGTATGTCTGGTGGCATTGTCTCTTTATGGCGTTTCTTATTTTCAAATGCGGGCCCAGATGCCTGAAGCGGCAGAAACGCATGCGGTCGGCGAGAATTCAAAAGTGGTCTCGACCCAGAACAATCAAGTATCAAATACGAAAACTGAATCTACAACCAAGCCTCCTGAAAAATGGTTTTTAGAAATAACTGCTATTGAAAACACATGGGTTAAGCTAATAATAGACAATAAAGATCCAAAAGAGTACAACTTAAGCTCCGGGGATCAATTCGAAGTGGAAGCTTCAGCGGGATATAACCTGCTTATCGGCAATGCCCGCGGGCTGGAACTAAAGTTAAATGGCAAACCGGTACCGATTTTGGGTAAAACTGGAGAAGTTGTAAGTATCCAACTTCCCTAATCCGGACAAGGCGGGATTGAAAATTGAAGATTGCAAATTGAATATTTGTGGATGTCGCTCGCGCAGCCCAGGTGCCTGCGCCGCGTGTCGCCCTGTCCTTTTTAAAATGGAAAGAATTCCTTTCAGATTCTAATAATTTTGTCTGATCTCGTTACAACTATGCAAACCGATCGCAATAAAATATTGGTTGAAAGTATCAAACGGCTTTTACGTCGTGGAGCCACAACTCACCTGGGTAATATTGTGAACAAAACCCATGCGGCTGACCTGTCCGTTGTATTTCGTTCGTTATCGCTTATGCAGCAGCGCAATCTTTTCGATTTGATATCGGACATTGAGCAAAAGGGAATTTTGTTCAGCGAACTGGATGAGGATACGTTCTTGGACCTCATCGAAGAGATGAAACTTGAAGATATTGTTGAAATCCTGGAACAGATGCCCACCGATGATGTGGCCGATTTGCTGGGGCGCTTGCCGGAAGAAAAGTCCGACGCCATCTTAGAAAAGATGAAAAAAGCGGAATCCGAGGAGGTCGAAGATCTGCTTCGCTATGAAGACGACACGGCTGGCGGCATTATGGTGCCCGATTTTATCGCCCTGGCAGAGGATGCGACCGCGAAGGATGCCATCGAGTCATTGCAAAAGGAGCACTCCGAAGTTGAAATGCCCTTTTATCTCTATGTGGTTGATGATTACGGCAAGCTGGTCGGCGTGAGTTCCCTGCGACAGCTTGTGCTCGTACCTCCCGATACCCCGCTTAAAGAATTTATGGCAACGGACGTTTTTTCTGTCCAGACGAGCATGGACCAGGAGGAGGTGGCAAAAATAGTTGCGCGTTATGATATTCTAGCCGTACCGGTAGTAGACCAGACGAACCGATTGGTGGGTATTGTGACCGTTGATGATGTTATTGACATATTTAGGCGTGAGGCCACCGAGGATATATTGAAGATGGCCGGAGTCGGCGAAGAATTTATCGAAACCAAATCGGTGTTGAAAAGCACCCGTACCCGTTTGCCCTGGCTTTTTGCGAGTTGTGTGGGAGGGATTATCGCTTTTATCATCATCGGCAAGTATGAGGGAACGCTGCATAAAATAGCCGCCCTGGCAGCCTTTATTCCGGTGATTATGGGTATGGGGGGTAACATCGGCACCCAATCTTCTACGATTGTCGTTCGCGGCCTCGCAACGGGCCGTCTTCATATCAGGGATCTGTGGTCTGTCGTCTTCAAGGAGCTTTCAATCGGTTTTATTTTAGGCCTCGTCTATGGCCTTTTGATCGGCAGTGTCGCGCAAGTGAGCTATAGCATGGAGGTGCTCGCGATTGCGGTGTGCATTGCAGTTATCAGTTCGATGTCTGTAGCCGCGCTGATCGGGTCGCTGGTCCCGATGGCTTTCGCCCGAATAAATATCGATCCCGCTGTTGCAACCGGGCCCTTTGTTACCACCGCGATTGATATCGTTAGTGTATCATTTTATTTCATGATTGCCACCGCTCTTCTTGGTCTTTGATTCCATGCCAGTATTTTCCACGCCTGCGATCTTACTTCACCGACTCGATTATGGAGATTTTGATCTTATTTTAACGTTTTTGTCCTTGGAGCGGGGTAAGATTTCTTTGATTGCCAAATCCGCAAAAAAGAGCACAAAACGCTTTGCGGGAATTTTAGAGCTATTTTCACTGATCGAAGTGGTGGGCAGTACCGGCAGAGGCCGTGGCCTTCCTGTTTTACAGGAAGCCATACTGCATTCCCCTTTTAGCACGATTCGGGACGATATAAAAAAAACCGCCTACGCCAGTTACTGGTGTGAGTTGATCAATAAATGGGTGGAAGAAAATAGGAAGCAGGCCCAACTGTACCATCTTTTGCGGCATGTTCTGAGTCAACTTGACAGCGGCGCAGCTTCGGCGGCAGAATTAAGCATCTTATTTCAGATGCGGCTGCTGAACTTGTCGGGCCATAGCCCTAATTTAAGGCAGTGTGCTCGCTGTCAAAAACAATTGGAATCGATCCAACCCAAACAGGTTGTCTTTGACATATCAAAGGGCGGGATTTTGTGTGATGAATGTGACGCAGGCACTGGCGGCCGTATCCGGTTGTCAAAGGGGACGATTAAACAATTTAATTGGATTGAAAGTGGGGATCTCAAAAAGGCATCCAGGATGCGATTTAGCTCTCAGGCTTTAGAAGAAGGGCTTGATTTTTTGGAGACGTTTGTACCGTATGCTATGGGAATACAGCCCCGGAGTCTTAAGTTTTTGAAACAGATCCGGCAATGATTAATGTAGGAACAAAACCTACAATTAAGTCATTTTTTGCTGGTTTCAAAAAGTTTCACGCAAAGACGCAAAGGCGCTAAGTTTTTTGTGTTTTAATAAAATAGTTTTTCTTTGCGAGCTTTGCGGCTTTGCGTGCGAAAATATTAAGTTCAATTTTGTAGTCTGCACCGTACGATTAATTATAATGAATAAATTCCAAAACATCCTTGAAAAAAAACCGATTGAAGCATCGGCGCCCTGCCGAATTGATTTGGGGGGTACGCTGGACATTCGAACGTTTTATTTCCCGCTGCGGCACCTCTCACCCTGCACCTTTAATATTGCCGTGAACCTTAGAACCCGTGTTCGTCTTTTGCCGTACCATGATGACCTGGTTAAAATTTCTTCGAAAGGATTTGAAAGTGCTGAATTTCCCATAAGCCGGGCACCGTTTGCGCATCCCTTGGGCTTGATGTTTGCGATTGCGGCATACTTCAAAGCCCGGAATATTCACGTCCAAATTGAATCTGAATCACCTCCGCGCGGGGCCGTGGGAGGCTCATCGGCGGCCGCTGTTGCGCTGATTGCCGCCTTTTCAAGGTTAATGCAAAAATCAGCTGAAAAAAAGCCGCTTACGCGTCCTCAAACTGCGAATTTAGCGCATGGATTGGAGGAAAGTGTGGCAGGGGTTCCCTGTGGAATTCAGGATCAACTGGCTGCCATATATGGGGGGGTAAATGCGTGGATATGGCCGGTCAGCATTGAGCAGCCTCCATTCAGAAAAAAGATGGTACTGCGCAAAGAAATGCATAAAGATTTTGAACGCCACCTGCTTTTGGCCTATTGCGGAAAGCCGCATGAATCCAGAGATATAAACGGCCGCTGGGTTCAACAATTTCTTTCCGGCAAGTTTCGGGATTATTGGTCTGATATTGTTTCATGCACGCGGCAATTTGTGACCGCCGTGTCTGACCGGGATTACATAAAGGCCGCGGCATTGATGAACAGAGAAACGGGCATTCGAAAAAAAATGACACCGGATGTGATAGATGAGATCGGGGACCAACTCGTTGAGGCCGCCGTTGCAGGTAATTGCGGTGCCAGATTTACGGGAGCCGGGGGCGGTGGATGTATATGGGCACTGGGGGAAGTTAAACATATTGACAGGCTA
>JASFGZ010000156.1:0-9038 GCA_050123495.1 Desulfobacterales bacterium | reverse complement strand
AAATCAACCAGATGGCCGAAGGGGTGTACGAAGGGTGCAACATCAAGACCAAAGCCTTGCGGCACGAGGTGATGCACTGCCCGTCTCCCGAAGGTTACGATTATTTAGGTGACGGCTACCACACTTCCGACGGTGACATCGCCTGCTATTATCGTCCCGAAGTCGGCAACATGTTTTTGATTGGCAGTGAGGACCCGGAATGTGACCCTCAGGAGTGGGTCGATCCAGATGAGTTTTATGCCGGAAAAGGCGGACCCGGGCGGGACAACCAGCTCACCGAGGCCCAGTGGAAAGCCCAAACCTACCGCTGCGCCAAGCGGGTTCCCAGCATGCAGATACCGAACCAGCCCCGGGGGGTCTGCGATCTGTATGATTGTTCGGACGATTGGATTCCGATCTACGACAAGTCGGATATGAAGGGCTTCTACATGGCCATCGGCACCAGCGGCAATCAGTACAAAAACGCCCCGGTAGTCGGTGCCATGATGGCAGAATTGATTGACGCCTGCGAAAAGGGCCTTGATCATGACAACGAACCCTTTCAGTTCAAGTTGCGCCATATCGGGCGAACAATTAATGTGGGTTTCTTTTCACGCAAGCGCGAAATCAACTATGATAGCAGCTTTTCGGTTAACGGCTAGTCACTCTGAAATATTGGAATAACGAAACAGGGCTTTGTCCGTATATGGCGAAGTCCTGTTTTTGATTAGTTCATTTATCCCGGGCGCCGGGAACTATTTGACCCTGGTTCAAAAGTTCAGAGGCCAGATGGTATCCGGACCTCTGATCACTGGCTACTGGCTTCTGGCAGAATGATTTTGACAAGGAGCGAGAAGCCAGCAACCCGCGGCGTTTCTGAATACAGTATTGAATTCGCGTAACCCATAGAAAGCCGAAAGAAGGAAGTTCACAATGCGGATTTACGTATGTGTCAAACATGTACCGGACTCAGCGGCTACGATTACCATCCGGGAAAAAAATCAGATCGATGAAGGCGTAACATTTTTGCTGAATCCTTATGATGAACATGCTGTCGAGGAAGCCGCCAGACTCAAGGAGCAGATCGGAAATTCCGAGGTGATCGCCGTGACCCTGGGCAAGGAGGGTGCGTTAAACACCCTTCAATCTGCTCTGGCCATGGGTGCGGACCGGGCAATATTGATCAAAACCGATGACCGGCCTGACAGCATTTTTACGGCCCGGGCATTAAAGGCAGCCATCGAACAGGACGGCAAACCCGATATCATTTTTACCGGCAAACAGTCTATCGATAGTGAAGGAATGCAAACCATGTTCAGGCTCGCGACAGCGCTGGGCATGCCCGTAGCAGTCAATGTTGTGGCCTTTTCAACGGACCAGAATAAAGCTTGGGTGGAATGTGAGCTGGAAGCCGGTGTCAAGCAATTATTAGAAATAGCGTTGCCCTGTGTGATCGGAGCCGGTAAGGACTTGAATAAGCCCCGATATCCGACGTTTATCGATATCCGCAAAGCCAAGAAAAAAGAAATTAAACAGATCGGCCTGGACAGTTTGCCACTCGAAAAGCCCTCTGCGACCATGCAAATTCTCGAATTGAAACCCGCCGTTGAGCAGCGGCAGGCCAAAGAACTCAAAGGGCCGCCGGAAGAAGTTGTCGAGCAGCTCATTGAGGTGCTGCGGGATGAGGCCAAGGTTCTCTAAAAGCGATCTAAAAATGGAAAAAGTTGGTATTTTAATCGAATTCAAAGACGATGAAATTAAGAAGACCAATTATGGTGCGATCACCCTGGCCGGTGAGCAAGGGGGGGAGCTGTATGCCTTGGTAATAAACGGCAACGCCGGGGCTTATAAGAAACAGCTTCAGCAATATGGTATTGGAAAAATAATCGATATTGCTTTGGAAGAAGGGCCTATTCAGTGGAACCCGGTCAAATGGGCCAAAGCGATCATTGCTGCCATGGAGCACTTTGGCATTACCACTCTTTGCGGGCTTACCAGCGCCCAGGGGAAAGATTTGCTGCCGCGGATTGCCGCCGCCCTCGATGCCCCCCTGGTCATGGATTGTATTCATATAAATTTGACTGAAGGCATAGCAAAAAAGTCCCAGTTTTCCGGCAAGACCATCGCCACCATTAAAGTCAAAGGTGAGCATTATATATATGGCATTCGGCCCAATGCCATCGAGGCAAAACCCGCAAATGGTGAAGCCGAAGTGATCGCTTTTCAGACAAATGTTGAAAGTGAAGGCCTGACGGTAAAGGAGATCAAACAGCAGGGGTTTAAAGGAATCGACTTAACCGAAGCCGATATCATCATATCCGGCGGACGGGGTATGGAAAAACCGGCTAACTTTGACATCCTTTTCAAATGTGCGGAACAGATTGGAGCAGCAGTCGGCGCTTCCCGGGCAGCAGTCGATGCCGGCTGGGTGCCGCACACCATGCAAGTCGGGCAAACCGGCAAGACCGTAAGCCCGAAAGTTTATATTGCCTGCGGCATCTCCGGATCCGTGCAGCACTTTGCCGGTATGAAAACAGCCGGCATGATCATTGCGGTCAACAAAGACCTGGAAGCAGCTATCGTGCAAAAATGTGATTACTTCGTTGTCGCCGACTTGTTTGAAATCATCCCGGTACTTACCCGCAAGCTGCTGGAGATCGCTGAAAAAAAATAATGCGCCGCTCAGCCAATTACTGAAAAACTGCTGTCCGGATTGATTTCCCTCAGGCGTGAATAAAAGCCCATATTAAACGTTCTGCCCGTATATTTCATATAAAATTGTAGCGGATTCGTGTCATGGTCGTGTCCGGCCTCGACTTTATCGATCAGCTCGCTCATCATGACTCCCACCACCGGAGCATTCTTATACTGGTTACCAGAAGTGCCAACAGCCATGTAGAAACCGGGTAAATCCGATCTGTCGTAAATGGGAATCCAGTCGTCAGAAACGTCGTAAAGGTCAACAACGCCTTGCATTTGATTTGGCACCCGCAGCCCCTCGATACGCTGGGCCTCGCGCATCGCCTGGGTGGTCCACTGTCTGGTAAAGTTCTTATTGTAGTTGTCCGGATCGATCCACTCGCGTTCATCACACTCCGGGTCCTCCGAGCCCACCAAGATGTGGTTGCCCGTTTCAGGTCTGGAATAGCAGCCGATATCGCCGTCGGAGATAATCGTGCCTTCTTTTTGGTAATCAATGCCATCGGGAGCCGGAACATGACAGACCTCCTGGCGCAAGGCTCTGGTTTTGATTTTCATGCCTTCTTCCACTCCGGCCATACGGTTGATGATATAGGAATGCGGGCCGGCAACATTGACCACGATCGGCGCATCGATCTGTTTTCCGCTCTGTAACTTAATGCCGGCCACTCGGCCGTCTTTTTTATAAATATCGACCACCTCGGCGTTAAACATAAACTCTCCACCTTTGGCTTCGGCCGCCCGCTGAAGATTATGAGTGGAAAGCTGCGGATCAGTTATATAGCCCGACTCGGGAACAAAAATGGCCCCCTCCACGGCGTTGCCGGTGGGCTCTCCAAAATCGGGGTCATCGGGCAGCTTTACCGGAAAGTACTTGCGGGTATCTAAAAAAGGTACTTTCTTCTTGATTCCTTCGATATTCAGCTCTTCATACCCAACCCCCAGGTCGTCAAGACTGGTCATGACGTTTTTGAGATATTGGTTGAGTTTGGTTTTTATCACCAGACAGCCGGTATTCATGTATGTTGCCAGACCGAGTTCATCCTCCACATCCAGGTATCCGGGCCAATTGATCCAGTAATAATACCCTTCTCGGGCCGTGGCCACCCCATCCGGCGTGGAATAATGGAACCGAATGATGGCACAAGAACCGGACGTAGAGCCGTAACCGGCCGATGGCAGTTTGTCCACATTCAGCGTTTTGTAACCTTTTTTGGAAAGTTCGAAAGCAATGGCGGCACCGATGACTCCGGCACCAATGATAATGGCATCATATTGTCTATTCACTGGAATTCCTCCCAAAGCGATTTTTTGGGGCTTCGCTTTTTCTCATCTGGCCAATAAAATCAAAATTGTCAAATTTAAAATTCGGCTAAACTTATGCCCATCGACATGTTTCCGTCAATATTTTTAAGGGCAGCGGCCAACTTTCCTGGGCGCCTCTTGGTAAAGCGCCTCAAATTCTACCGTCGGCATGATGACCCCAGTGGCTTGCCTTATGTGCCAAACTTGATCATCGGTTCGGATTCTGATATACGCAGGGGCAACTTATCAAAAGGATTTGCGACTGGCAGGATCAATAAATAGATGAGTGCTTATTTAACGATAAAGTCCATTTTGGTTGCCCTTATGCTTTTGGGAAGCTTTGGGTTTTTTTTTATCCGATCTCAGCGATTGATGCATTTGATGATCACCGCAGCGGGTCCGATAAATATCCCGCTGAACCGATTAACGCAACGCTTAAAAATCCTTTTCAAAGAAGTCCTGCTGCAATCCAAGGTGCGTGAAAACCGTTTTCCCGGTTTAGCACACACCCTGATCTTTTTCGGCTTTATCGCCGTATTGCCCCACACCATTGAATTGATGATTGCCGGCATTTTCCCCGGATTCAGTTTTTTCATCCTCGTACCCGGAATATATGTTCTGTATGCTTTTTTTGCAGACATCCTGGCAGTGCTGACACTTGTAGGCCTGGCTTACTGTCTATACCGGCGGGTATTCCTAAAGCCAAAATATCTGACAAATGGATTAGACTCCCGTCTCATTCTTTTGTTCACCACCATCATTATCTTAAGTTTTTTTTCAATCAATGCCTTTCGAATCGTCCTTTACCCGGAAACACCACGAGATCTCATTCGATATACCATCGTTTCGTCTAACATTACGCAGTTTTTTGACCTAGGAAATCTGACTAGACAGCAATTAATCATCGGAATGGAAGCCTCTTACTGGATTCATTTATCGGTTATTTTGTATTTCCTAGTTTATATTCCCGGATCCAAGCATCTTCATATCCTGGCGGCCATACCGAATGTGGTCTTGGCGCCTTTAGACATTCAGAAGGCGATGGTTAAAACCGATTTAGAAGATGAGGATGTCGAAAGTTTTGGGTTGGGTAAGATTAATGAACTAAACTGGCAAAACGTTCTTAACCTGTATTCCTGTACAGAGTGCGGAAGGTGTGAAGAACAGTGCCCGGCAGATATGACCGGCAAGCCCCTTTCTCCCAAAGCTGTTGTGGTGGATATGAAAGACGATCTGATCCAACAGTGTTCCGGAAATAAAGATACGATCAAACCGATTATTCGAAACGGGTCGCCAATTACTGAAGATGTGATCTGGTCCTGTACGACTTGCAGGGCTTGTGAAAGCATTTGTCCGCTTCACATACAGCATTTAGATTTCATTTTGGAAATTCGGAAAAATCTGGTTATGATGGAGTCCCGGTTTCCCGATGAATTACAGGAAACCTTTACCAACCTGGAACATCAGTTTAATCCATGGGGTTTTGCTCCGGAAACCCGGGCGGAGTGGTGCCGGGGGTTGGATGTGCCCTTGATGAGCGACCATCCGGAAGCCCAGATTCTTTACTTTGTCGGTTGTGCGGGCTCTTATGACGAAAGAGGTAAAGCGGCTGCCAGAGCCATTATCAATCTCTTGAAAAAAGCAGACCTTGCTTTTGCCATACTCGGTCCTGAAGAAAGCTGTACCGGAGATGCTGCCAGGCGGGCGGGGAATGAGTATATTGCGCAATTGTTGATACAGGCAAACCTTGAAACCCTCAACAAATATAAGCCCGTCAAGATCCTGACAGGCTGTCCCCACTGTTACAACACCTTGAAAAATGAATACCCTCAATTCGGGGCAATGGCTGAAGTGGTCCACCATACGGAATTTTTTGCGGACCTTATTGAAAATGGAAGACTAAAGCCAAACCATAATTTGGAAGAAACGGTTACTCTGCATGACTCTTGTTATCTATCTCGATGGAATGGTATAATAAATGCGCCCAGAACGATTCTGGGTGCCATTGCCGGTCTTCAAATAAAGGAAATGGGCCGCAGCGGCCGCAAAGGGTTGTGCTGTGGTGCCGGTGGGTCCAGAATGTTTATCGAGGAAAAGATCGGTAAGCGCATTAACAGCGAGCGCGTCGAAGAGATGGTGGCCACAGATGCTGAAACCGTTGTGGCGGCGTGCCCCTTTTGCAACACCATGCTCAATGACGGCGTGAAGGAAACCACATCCGCTATCGCGGTTAAAGATATCGCCGAGATTCTTGATCTGGCAACCGATTCGTCCTAGCGGTGTAGCAGTTTGTCCTTTTTGAGCCGCAAATATTACCTAAGTTGAGCGATTGTCGAGGTTGCCGCAGCTACAAGGAAGATGTTGTTCCGCTATAGTTAGCTATGCGGAACGGCATCTAACGCAGTAGATGCGGTAAGATCGGCAATCCCGAAGGGTTTCAAATTTTAAAAATATAAATCGATAGAATTCATTTAAAATAAGACAAAATATCCATTTTTAAAATTTGAAACGCTCAACTTCGGTGGAGGTAAGCATGGCTTCTAAAATGGATGCATTGGTAAAGGCAAAGCCGGAGCCGGGGCTCTGGTTGAAGCAGGTGCCCATTCCGGAGGTTGGGATCAACGATGTTCTCATTAAGATCCACAAAACAGCGATCTGCGGCACGGATATTCATATTTACAACTGGAATGAGTGGGCCCAAAAAACCATTCCCGTGCCGATGCCGGTCGGTCATGAGTTTGTCGGACGGGTAGCAGAAATCGGCAGCAACGTCCATGATTTCAAGCCCGGCGATCTGGTTTCCGGTGAGGGCCATCTGGTTTGCGGCCGCTGCCGAAACTGTCTGGCCGGCCGGCGTCACCTGTGTATGCGGACCAGCGGGGTCGGCGTTAACCGACCCGGCGCCTTCGCCGAATATTTAAGCATCCCCGTGACCAACATCTGGTACTGTGACCCGAATATTCAGACCGATATTCTGACGTGCTTTGATCCTCTGGGCAATGCGGCTCACACCGCCCTGTCATTTGATGTCCTGGGCGAAGATGTACTGATTACCGGGGCGGGGCCCATCGGGTGTATGGCTACCGCGATTGCCAAACACGCCGGTGCCCGTTACGTAGTGGTAACCGATGTCATTCCCTACCGCTTAAAGCTTGCCAAAAAAATGGGTGCCACATTGACACTTGATGTGCGCACTGCAAAGATCGAAGACGCCCAGAAAAAACTGGGCATGAAGGAAGGCTTTGACGTTGGGCTGGAGATGTCGGGTAACCCGGATGCGCTGCGGGCCATGCTGGCCAACATGTGCCATGGGGCCAAGGTTGCGATGCTGGGGATTTTACCCGCTGACACGGCCATTGATTGGGACCTGGTCATTTTTAACGGTCTCACGCTTAAAGGCATCTACGGCCGTGAGATGTATGAGACCTGGTATAAAATGACCGCTATGATACAAACAGGATTGGATATCAACCCGGTGATCACCCACCGTTTTAATTATGCCGATTACGAAAAGGCATTCAAGGTCATGCGATCCGGAAAATCGGGGAAGGTTATCTTAAATTGGTTAAATGAAAAGTGACTAAAAAGAATTAAAGCTTTTAGCCTCTCGCAAAGACGCAAAGTCGCCAAGGGTTTTTTAAAATTTAAATAATATTTCTTTGCGGCTTAGCGTCTTTGCATGAGTAAAAATAGATAATTAGATTTATTCCGCTTTTCAATTTTAGGCACTTTAGCTCATTTTAGGCATTTTAGGCGCTTAATCGTTTAGCCCCTGAATGAAATATGAAATGATCGACGGTTTATATTGCAAAAAATTTTAAAAGGAGACCGAGAATGTATGGGAAAATAAAGGAGCATCTGATCAATGAACTGGAGCAGATTCGCACCAGCGGTCTTTTCAAGGACGAGCGGGTCCTTGCCGGCCGTCAGGGAGCCACGGTAAAGCTGGCCGACGGCAGTCAGGTGATCAACCTATGCGCCAATAATTACTTAGGTTTAGCCGGCACTCAGGAATTGGTCGATGCCTCCAAGGAAGGTTTGGAACAATGGGGATACGGTCTGTCTTCGGTGCGTTTTATCTGCGGCACCCAGGAGCTCCACAAACAGCTTGAGCAAAAGGTATCTCAGTTTCTGGACACCGACGACACGATTTTATATTCTTCCTGTTTTGATGCCAATGCGGGTCTTTTTGAAGCCTTGCTGGGTCCCGAGGATGCGGTTATTTCCGACGAACTGAATCATGCCAGCATCATCGATGGCATTCGGCTCTGCAAAGCGCACAGATACCGCTATAAGAATAACGACATGAAAGACCTGGAGGCCAAGCTCGATGAAGCTCAAGACGCACGGTTCCGACTGATTGCTACCGACGGTTCCTTTTCCATGGATGGTATCGTTGCGGATCTGAAAGGCATCTGCGACCTGGCGGACCGCTATGAAGCGCTGGTCATGGTGGACGATTCTCACTCCACCGGTTTTATCGGAACGACCGGCAGGGGTACCCCCGAATTTCATGGCGTGATGGACCGTGTGGATATCATTACTTCCACCTTTGGGAAAGCACTCGGCGGGGCCTCCGGCGGGTTTACCAGTGGGCGCAAGGAAATCATTGATATTCTGCGGCAGCGTTCACGTCCCTATCTCTTCTCCAACACCCTGGCCCCCGGAGTCGCCGCGGCTGTATTTAAGGCACTGGAAACCCTGAGTGCGTCCACGGAATTGCGGGATCGCCTGGAGCGCAATACCACCTATTTTCGGGAGGGTATGGTCAAAGCCGGGTTTAATATCAATCCGGGAGATCATCCAATTGTACCGATCATGCTGGGCGATGCCAAAGTCGCCGTGGAAATGGCCGATCGAATGCTGACAGAGGGCGTCTATGTGATCGCATTTTCCTATCCGGTGGTACCCAAGGACAAGGCCCGTATCCGGGTACAAATTTCAGCCGCGCTTACCATGGCTGAGCTCGATGCGGCCATTGCGGCCTTTACCAAAGTAGGCAAAAAATTAGGTATCATCTAAAGTTTTGGTTCGGCAAAATTTTAGCCGATTTA